>NZ_QHHV01000004.1:0-72603 GCF_003947245.1 Actinoplanes sp. ATCC 53533
ACGGAGATGGCGTTGGATACCAGCGAGGTCAGTACGTGGCCCCACAACACCGACGACCGTGCGATCGGCATGGAGTGGAAGCGCTCGAAGATGCCGCTCTTCATGTCGAGGAACAGCCGGAAGGCGGTGTAGGAGATGCCGCTGGCGATGGCGATGAGCAGGATGCCGGGCATCAGGTAGTTGGTGTAGTTGCCGGTGCCGGCCTGGATGGCGCCGCCGAACACGAAGCGGAAGAGCAGCAGGAACGCGATCGGCATGATCGTGACCGTGATGATGGTGTCGATGCTGCGGGTGACGTGGCGGATGGAGCGTCCGAGCATCACCGAGGCGTCGTTGACGGCGTGCGTGATCATCTCTGGTCCTTTCCGACGGTCGCCAAGAAGATCTCTTCCAGGGTGGGTTGCCGTTCGACGTATTCGACTTTGGCGGGTGGGAGCAGTTTCCTGAGCTCGGCCAAGGTGCCGGACACGATGATCGTGCCTTCGTGCAGGATCGCGATCTGGTCGGCCAGTTTCTCGGCCTCCTCGAGGTGTTGGGTGGTGAGCAGGACGGTCGTGCCGCCTTCGGCGAGCTTTTTGATCATCTGCCACACGTCGAGGCGGGCCTCCGGGTCGAGCCCGGTAGTCGGCTCGTCGAGGAAGACGACCGGCGGGTCTCCGATCAGGCTCATGGCGATGTCGAGGCGGCGGCGCATGCCGCCCGAGTAGGTGGCTACCCGGCGCCCGGCCGCGTCGGCAAGACCGAAACGGGTGAGCAGGTCGTCCGCGACCCGGCGAGGCTCGCCGATCCGCCGCAGCTTCGCGATCATGATGAGGTTCTCGCGGCCGGTGAGGATCTCGTCGACCGCTGCGAACTGCCCGGTCAGGCTGATCGACTCGCGGACCTGGGCGGGCTGGCTCACCACATCGAAGCCGTTGACGCTCGCCGTGCCGTCATCCGGCTTCAGCAGTGTCGCGAGGATCCGCACGACGGTGGTCTTGCCGGCGCCGTTCGAGCCGAGCAGCGCGAAGATGCTGCCCCTGGCCACCTCAAGCTCGACACCCTTGAGCACGTGCAGCTGTTGATAGGACTTGTGCAATCCGCTGATCCGGATCGCCGGATTCTGGAGTCTCACGTGTCACCCTTTCGTTAACCGGCCATTGTGGACAGCCTGGGCGTGCGTCATCGGCGGGCGAGCACGGTGACTCGTCCGGGGTTTCGGGGCGCACTCCATCACCGAAGGAGCCTCGGGGCTCCGCCGGTGATCGCGGAATGCGATCGGTTAGATGTCCAAGTCCTCGACGGTGGGCTGGCTGACCGCGTCAAGTACCAGTTCATACAGCTCGCGCGGGATGATCTCGCGCAGCGCGTCGAGGTCTCCGACGATGCGCAGGGTCGAGTCGGCCGGGATTCGCGTCCAGGACTGGTTGGCGCTCCAGTCGCCGACCCACGCGCGCCAGCCGGTGCGGTATTTCTCGGTGTTCGGCCCGGTGTTCACGTGGGCCTCGGAGCGCTCGTGGTGGACGACGAACTTCTCAGTGCGGGTGCGGTAGATGCGGTAGGTCTCGTCGCGCTCGTTGCCGGTCTGTTCCATCTCGGCCAGCAGCATGCCGGAGAAGCGCTGCTTGCGGCCGAGCCCGGGGCCGACCCGGACGATGACCTCCTCGTAGCCTTGCTGCCGGCCCTCCTCAACCTCGACGTAGCGACGCAGCGCGGCGGCGATGGCCACGGAGAGCTTGCCGCCGGCGATCTCCTGAGCGCGCTGAAATAGTGGCAGGTCGTCGTCCGACACGTAGATCGTCTTGTTGGGCACAGCCCAACTATACGCATACGTGTACGCACACGCTAGACCTGCAGTTCGGCGACGACCCGCTCACTGGCAGGATTTCGACGGGAGCTATTTGTCGTTCGTGCCGGGCTTCTCGCTGAGGGATTCCTGGTAGGCGTCCGCGTAGGTGGGCGAGTCCTTGATCAGGTCGTCAGTGAAGGCGGCGACGTCGGTGCCGATGAGTTCGACGACGCCCTTGCCGGCCGCCGCGCCCTCGGCGAAGAAGTCGACGATCCCGGGGAGCAGGGGCCCGTCGACCAGGTCGATCGGTCCGACCTTGAACAGGTATTTCTGCATCTCCTGGTAGACGATCTGGTAGTCCGGCGGGAGCGACTTGACCCGTGCCACGTGCGCCCGCCACTGCTTCTTACCCTCGATGATGTCTCGAATGCCCACGTCAGCCTCCCAGCCGAGCCAGTTTCCGTGCGACGTTGCTGTTCAACTGCTCCCGCCAGCGGTCGCGATAGGTCCGGGACTGCTTGCCGCCGGCCAGCGCCGCGCAGAAGCCGGGGATGTCGTCGCCGAGCACCTCGTGGATGCTCAGCCCGTCCGCCGCCGTCTCTTCGAGCAGCCCCAGGGCGGCGTCGAGGATCGGCATCAGGTTGCGACCGGTGAAGTCCCCGTACGGGAAGAGGTTGCTCTTGATCTGCTCCCACGCCGCCTGATAGTCGGCCGGCAATGCCTGCGCCCGGACTTCGAACGCCTTCCATTCCCTGGTGAGATCGCTGCCGGTGATGGTCTCCCAGAAGCTCATCTCCCGCCCTCCTTAAGCTTGTCGATGCGTGATGAGACGTACTGCCATTTGGCCCAGAACGTCGCGAGCTCCTCGCGCCCGGCGTCGTTGAGCGCGTAGAACTTGCGCGGCGGGCCCACCTCGGACGGTCGTTTCGTCACCTGGACGAGGCCATTCCGCTCCAGCCGCAGCAAGATGGTGTACACCGTCCCCTCGATGACGTCGGCGAAGCCGAGCTCGTTCAGCCGACGCGTGATGGCGTAGCCGTAGGTCTCCTCGCCGCCGATGATTTCGAGCACGCAGCCTTCGAGCGTGCCCTTCAGCATCTCCGTCAGGTCGTCCATCGCGGCTCCCTCCTCGACTCCTGGTACTCCGTAGCACCGAGTACCGCTATACCGTAGCACCGAGTACTGCTATGCGGTAGTACCGAGTACCGCGTCGCACGGCTCCTCGGCCTGGATCTTCGCCGGATGCGCTTCGCGCTCCGACCGGCGATCTCCGGCCGAGTGCTCCGCGGAAGGCGATTGAACCCACCGAAGGGCGGGCCGCGTCCCGGTTTGGCCGGGCCGTGGCATGCCGGCGGCCTTGCCCGAATCATCTTAGTCATTAAGATAATCGCATGGGAATATCGACCAACTTCTCGGTGGCAATCACCGGCGCCGGCCTCTCCGGCCTCTGCCTCGCCCACTACCTGAGGCGCGCCGGCATCGATGTGCACGTCTACGAGCGGGACCCGGGCCCCTTCGTCCGGAAGCAGGGCTACCGGATCATTCTCGACCGGCACGGGCTGCAGGCGCTGCGCGAGAGCCTGCCCCGCCCGCTGTACCGCCTGGCACTGGCCACCGGCGACGAGCCCGGCGGGCACCTGCGCTTCACCGACAGCCGGCTGCGGGACGCATTCACCATCACCTTCAAGGACGAGCCACACGCGACCCGCCAGGTCGACCGGCTGACCCTGCGGTCGATCCTGCAGTCCGGGCTGGACGGACGCATCCACTACGGCAACACCGCTGTCGCGGTGGACAGCAGTAGCCCGGCAGGGTTGCGGCTGCGGTTCACCAACGGCGGGGCCGTCGCGGCGACCGTCGTCGTGGGCGCGGACGGCGTCGGCTCGGCATTGCGCGCGCAGCTCATGCCGGACGCGGACCCGGCGAACACCCCGATGGCGGGCATCTACGGCCGGTCGCCCCTGCGGTGCGACGGCCGGAGCGTCATTCCGGACGCGCTGCGTACCAGCGGGGTCCTGGCCATCGCCGACCGGCCGGGCCGCGCCTTCTTCTTCACCCCCATGCGGTTCGGCGAAAACCCGCGGGAGGCGTTCGAGCGTCTGGCCCCGGGCAGCTATGCGCCCACCGGCGACGACTACGTCATGTGGGGACTGCTGCTCCGGCAGGAGGAGGTGCCCATCGGCGTCCGCGGGGACCTGCTGGGGTTGCGGGAACTGGCCACCCGGATGAGCACGGACTTCCACCCGCTCATCCGGCGGCTGGTCGACACAGCCGAGTTGGACGCCACGGTACTCAACCTCTTCGCCACCGGCCGGCGCCCGCGACGGTGGGCGGTGCCCCGGGCGACGATGATGGGCGACGCCGTGCACGCCATGCCGCCGTTCGGCGCTCACGGCGGCAACACCGCGCTGCGGGACGCCGCCTTGCTCGGCCGCAGGCTGGTCGAGGCCCGGGCGAGCGGCACGTCGGTGGAGGAGGCGATCGCCGGCTACCAGGACGAGATGGTGCCCTACGCCTTCCGCGCCGTCGACACCGCCGCCGGGCTGATGCGCCGCCTCACCGGGGGCGCGGCCGCACCGCACTGGGTGCTGACCCGCGTGCTACCTCGGCTGCACCGGGTCACCGTCCCGGAGGCATGATTGCGGGCATGTCCCACGAGCCGGCCCGCGCGTCCGCGATCGCCGACCTCATGCGCGCCGGGCGGGAGACCTCGCGGCTGTCCATGGTGTTCCGGTACGCCATCGCGGACCGGCTGGGCCTCACCGTGAGCGACCTGGAGTGCCTGGACTTCCTGGCGGACGTCGGATCCGCCACCGCAGGGCAGGTCGCCGAGCGGACCAACCTCACCACCGGGGCCGTGACCAGCATGCTCCGCCGGCTCCAGCAGGCCGGTTACGTCACGGCCGAACGCGATCCGGCGGACCGGCGGCGGGTGATCGTCACCCTGCGGCCGGAACAGACCGCCGAGCTGGAGCGACCGTACGAGCGGTTCGCCGAGCGAGCGAAGCGGCTCATCGAGGGCTACAGCATCGAGGAGGTCACCCTGCTGGTCCGGCACTATGACCGCATGCAAGCGATGTACCTCGCCGAGTTGGACCGCCTCCGCAGCGGCGACACCGCGCAGCCGTCTGCCTGAAGCGTCGTCACGTGACTGGCCGCGCTCCCAGTCACCACCAGTCAAGCAGGCTCAGCCGCGCGGCGTCAGGCGGATGACCGGCAGCTCCCGGTCGGTCTTGCGCTGGTATTCGGCGAACCGGGGCGAGGCCGCGGTGATCTGCTGCCAGGCCGCCGCGCGTTCCGCACCGTGCAGCTGTGCGGCGGTGACCGGCACCGTGCGCCCATCGAGCGCGATGCGGACCTGGTCGGGGTGCGCGGCGAGGTTGTAATACCACGCCGGGTTGCCGGGCGCGCCGGCCGCCGACGCCACGATCAGCCAGCTGTCGCCACCGCCGGGGAACCAGCCGACCGGGCTGGTCCGCTCCAGTCCGCTCTTGCGGCCCACGGTGGTCAGGACCAGCGCGTCGGAACCCATGAACTTGCCGCCCTTGCGGCGGATCCGCCTCGCCATCACCTTGTTGAACCACAGGATCAATCTGCCGCTCGGCTGGCGGGCGCCACGCGTGCCGGGGCGGGTGTCGAAGCTCATCTGACCATCCCGATCGGGGTGTCTGCTCGGCTCGTTCGTTAACGTCGCATACTATACATGGCACAAACTACCTTCGCCTGTACGGTGGTGCCGTGAACGAGATGCCGCTGGTGCGGACGACTGCGGCGGGCGGCGGCGCGCACGGCTGCCCCGCGGACGCGCCGATCGACGTCGTCGCCGGGCTCATCCAGCTCTCCGGCATGGTCCAGGAGATCTACGCGCGGGTCTCGGAACGCCACGACCTGACTCCCGCGCAGGCCCGGCTGCTCTGCGTCCTGCTGCCCGGCCCGCGCGGCATGGCCGACCTGGCCCAGTGCTTCGGCGTCGAGAAGGCCGCGCTCACCGGCCTCATGGACCGCGCCGAACGCCGCGGCCTCGCCCAGCGCACCGCCGTACCCGGCGACCGGCGCGCGCTGCACGCCACCCTGACCGACACCGGACGCCGAGCGGCCATGGCCTTCCACGCCGACGTCGGCGTGGAGGTCGGCCGCCTCGTCGAGGCACTCAACCCCGCCGACCACGCACCCTTCCGCGGCATGCTGGCCGAGATCGTCACCACCTGCCGGAGCGTGCCGGCACCCGGTCGCCGGTCAGGGGCCGATCCGCGCCGCTGATCCGTCCGCCGCGGGCCGCGCCGCACCCGTGTCCACGGTGTCCCGCACCAGCGCGGCCACCTCCAGGGCCGCCCGGCGCGGGTCGTCCCGCCAGCGGCTGGGGAACGCGTCGACCAGCCGCCAGCCCAGCCGGTGCAGGGCACGCTGCCGGGCCAGGTGGGCGCGCGGCCCGTCCGGGTGAACGCCGCAGATGACCCCGACCGGCCCGGCGCAGAGGTCCACCCGCCACTCCCCTACCGGGTAACCGGCCCGCACGGTCACTCCGAGCCGCGTCAGTTCGGCGCCGAGCCGGGCCGCCCATCCGGTGGCCGGCGCTGTCTCCGCCGGCGGTGGTGGGCCGGCCGCATACGCGAGATAGTCGCCCAGCAGCCCGTCCGCCGAGGTCAGCGACGTCACCAGGACGAGCCGGGTACGGGCTCGGGTGATCATCACGTTGAAGAGGTGCGGGTCGGCGACGAACCGACGCCGGCCCGGCGCGTCGCCCGGCACCAGGGCGAGCGAGACGACGACCACCTCCGCCTCGCTGCCCTGGAAAGCGTGCACCGTGCCGGTCCGCAGGCCCAGCTCCTCGATCTGCTCGACCGGGTAGGCCGCGACCAGCGCCTCCTCGATCGCCTCCGCCTGCGCCCGGAACGGGGAGATCACCCCGATGCCGCGCAGGCCGGCCGCGGCCAGCGTGGCGACCACCTCCAGAACCGCCTTGACCTCGGCCGTGTTGACGCCCTTCACCCCCGGCGTGGGCGGCACCCGGATCACCTCGATCGCGTCCGTGGCCTCCGCGGCAGGGGTTCGGGTCAGCACCGTGAGCCGGTCCTGGTAGAAGCGCCGGGCGGAGAAGCCGATCAGATGCGGGACGCTGCGATGGTGGTCTGCCAGCCAGGTGGCCGGTGCCGCACCGGCGGCCAGGTCGTACGTGCTCACCCGGCGTACGTCCAGCCGCTCGTCCGCGCCGTGCCGGGCCAGCACCGCGGCCACGTCGACGTCGCTCACGAACGAAACGAAGCGCAACTGCCGCGGGTCGCCCACCACCAGGGCCCGCCGGGCCCGGGCCAGCACGGGTGCGGCCCGCACCTGGTCCACGTGTGACGCCTCGTCGATGACGACCAGGTCGAACAGGCCGGGCGCGGCGGGCAGCAGGTCCTCCACGTCGGCCACGGTGCCGATCCACAGCGGCAGCGCCCGCACCAGCGGCGGGGCGTCGAGGCGGGCCAGCAGTTCCCGGCGCCGGTTGCGGCCGGCCCGCAACGCCGCCGACAATGCCGCCGCGCCCCGCCGCGCCTCCCGGTCCCATCGCTGAGCGCTGCGGGCAGCGCGGCGCATGGCGGTGCCGACGTCCGTCGCCAGCCCGACCTCGGCGGTGTGCAGGGCAGCCCAGCGCTCCGTGAGGTCGGTTCCACCGGTCGCGGCGAGTCGCCCGGCGGCACGCTGCGCGGTGGCCGCGGTGATCGCCTCGGCCACTCTCTCCTCCGGTACGCCGGAGCGGACCCGGAGTCGCCGCCGGAATCGCCACCGCGCCCACCAGCCACGGGCCGACGCGCGGGCCAGGTCGGTCACGTCGTCGAAGGCACCCGGGACATCCACCGCGAGCCCGGGCAGGAGCGGCTGCCAGGCGGGCAACGAGGCGGCCAGCCGTTCCTGGTCGAGCACCTCGGTGATGGCGGCGCGCTGCGCCCGTACCAGGTCATGGGTTTGCCGGACGGCCGCGCGATCCGCGCGGAGCTCTCGGTCGCCGACGCCCGTGTCCGCGCCCGCGGCCAGGTCGGCTGCGATGCTCTCCCGGCTGCCGGCGTCGCCGAACAGCACCGGCAGGGGACCGGGATAGCGGCCCAACAGCTCGGCCAGCACCTCGGCGGCATGCGGCGACTGCGTCGCGACCAGCACCGACCCGCCCCGGTTCACCACCTCGAGGGCCGCCGCGACGACCGTGTGGCTCTTGCCGGTGCCGGGCGGCCCGGACACGACGGTGACCGGCGCGCTCCGGGCCCGCACCACCACCCGTTCCTGCGGCCCGGTCAGCGGCAACGGCGAGAGCACCGGGCCGTCATCCACCTGCTCGGCACGCTCCTCGCCATAGACGGCGGCGAGCGCCGTGCCGGACAGGTCACGCCCGGGCCCAGCTGCGCAGGCTGTCGGCGAGCCCGGCGCCGAAGACATCCCGCACCACGAACAGTCCCGCGCTCGCCACCAGCACCAGCCGGTCGGTGGGCAGCCGGCGGGTCTCGGCGGTGACCGCGTCCACCGGCAAACCGGTGGCCTCGGCCGCGGCCCACAGCCAGGCGCGGGTGCCGATGGCCGCCAACCAGCCGGGCGCGCCCAGCCCCGGCGCGGCCTCCATCGCCGAGGCGAGAGCCCGATCGGCGATCAGCGGGGTGATCTCGACGTCGCCGGTCGGCACGATCCGGTAGCCGGTCAATGCCCGGTCGAGGTGCACGGGCTGGCTGAGCAGCGGCACCCGGACCTTACGCGGTTTGCCGTCGACTTCGACCCGGCCGGCCAGGAAGCCCCAGCCGCGGCGCAGGATCCGTTCCTCGCGGTGCAGGGCGCCCAGGGCGGCGAGCCGGTCGGTCTCGGCCTTACGCGGCGCCCGCTCGGCCTCGGCCAGCCAGACCAACGGCTGGCCGCCGCGGGTCACGTCGAGCATCCGGTCGCCGCCGGCGGGGGCCAGTTCAGCGAGGACGGCGAGGACGGTCGGCGGCTGCATCGGGCCCGACGCTACCGTGCGGGCGCACGATCGGAGAACTGCGGCCGTGACCGCGTCGGCGGCGGCAGGATTTCCGCGCCAGCGGCACGCCAGCGGACCGAGACGCGGTCCTTGCGTGAGGCTGATCGCGGTCCAGACGTTCCCCGAAACCGCCGCTAGGCACCTACCGAGCGCGGACTGACCCCACTTGTCCTTCGTTCAGCACGGGTATCGGACGCGGTCCGGCGCTTGATCGCGGTTATCCGCTGCGGCCATAGGCGCGTATCGCCAACGGGGTGAACAGGGCGAGGATTCCGGCGGTCCAGCCGAGGGCGAGCAGGGTCTCGCCGGTGATGGTGTGGCCGGCGGGCAGCGCGCCTTGGCCGAGGGTGAGGCCGCGGAGGGCGTTGGCGATGATGGTGATGGGCTGGTGTTCGGCGAAGGCTTGTAACCAGCCGGGCATGGTTTGGGTGGGCAGGAACACCGAGCTGGTCAGGGTCATCGGGAAGACGACCAGGTAAATGGCGGCCTGGATGGCTTCCGAGTTGCGGATGATCAGGCCGAGGTAGGCCATCAGCCAGGAGCAGGCGTAGCCGAAGGCGAGGGCGACGGCCATGGCGGCGAGCAGGCCGGCGATGCCGTTGTGCCAGCGGAAGCCGAGCAGGATCCCGACAGTCAGTTGCAGGCTGAGGATGAAGGCGGAGCGGACCAGGTCGGACAGGGTGCGGCCGGCGAGGACGGCGGAGCGGGCCATGGGCAGGGACCGGAACCGGTCGAGGACGCCTTTGGTGATGTCGTTGTTGAGGCCGTACGCGGTGGGTGCGGATCGTCCGCGAGCAGGTTCCTCCGGGTGATCACACCGGTATGGACGAGCGTCCGGCGAAGACGGCGGGTCGGGACGGTCGCGGTGGTCATGCGGTCCTCCCGGCAGGCTCAGGCTCGGTGGCGGTGCCCCGGGTGAGGGCAAGGAAGACGTCGTCGAGCGTGGGCCGGTGAGTGCCACGTCCGACGGGGTGACGTCGGCTTGGTCGAGCAGCCGCAGCGTGTGCCGCAGGGTGGCCGGGCCGTCCGGCGCGGGCAATACGATCCGGTCGCGGTCGGCGGCGAGTTGCGCGGCGAGCGGTCGTAGCGCGGCCAAGGTCGCCTCGTGCTGGCCGGTGGGGACCGCGAGTTCGACGACGGCCCCGCCAGTGCGGTCCTTGAGTTCCCTCGTCGTGCCTTCCGTGAGCAGCCGGCCGTGGTCGATGACGGCGATGCGGTCGGCGAGGTGGTCGGCCTCGTCGAGGTACTGGGTGGTGAGCAGGACCGTGGTGCCTTCGGCCGCGAGGTCACGCACGAGGCGCCAGAGGTCCTGGCGGCTTGCGGAGTCGACGCCGGTGGTGGGCTCGTCGAGGAACAACACCCGGGGACGGCCGATCAGGCTGGCGGCGAACTGCCCGGCCAAGCCGATGCGCTCGCGGACCTGCGCCGGGTGGTGAGTGACGTCGTACCCGGCGACCCGGGCGGTGCCGGCGTCGAGCCGCAGCAGGGTGGCCAGGATGCCGATCAAGGTGGTCTTGCCCGCGCCGTTGGGTCCGAGCAGTCCGTAGACGACCCCGGGCGGGATGGCCAGGCTCAGCTTGTCCAGGGCTTTGGTGCCATCGCGGAACTGTTTGGTCACCTCGTCCACGGTGATGACGGGGTCGTCCATCGGAACCTCCCAAACTTGTTTACTTGAAAGTAAACATAGGCAGAAGTACACTCCTGAGTCAACAAGCTCGAAGGGTGGGGATCGTGGCTGAGGCGAGGTCCGAGCCGGTGCGGCGGCTGCCGCGGGCGCAGCGCCGCGAGCAGATCCTCGCGGCGGCCACGACGGCGTTCGCCCGGCACGGGTTCGCCGCGACGGGTCTGGATGACATCGCCGCCGAGGCCGGCATCACGAGGGTGATCCTGTACCGGCATTTCGACTCCAAGAACGACCTGTATCAGGCGGCGTTGGACCGGTTCTGCGCCGTCATGTCCGACCATGTGGCCGAGCCGGTGGGCGGGTTCACCGACGCCAGCATCGACGGGCTGCTCAAGGCCGCGACCGCCGAACCCGACGGGTTCCGGCTGCTGTTCGTGCACGCCGCCCGGGAGCCGGAGTTCAAGGCCGCCGCTGACCGGTTCCACGCGCAGGTCACCGAGATCGCGCACCTACAGATTTCACAAATCGTCGCCGATCAGGCGTGGGCCCGGTGGGCGGCGCAGATGGCCCCCACCGTGGCGATCGAGGCGATCATCGCCTGGCTCGACGCCGGGCGGCCGGACCCGGACCTGGCCGCCGACCGGATCCGGCACGTCATCGCCGGAGTCATCACCGCCGCAGCCTCCGACAGCGGCCTCGGCTGCTTGCCCCCTACTGCTTGACCTTCGCTCATCCTTGACCGGTTGGAGCACCTCATGACAGCGACATCAGACGAGACGACCAAGGTCCTGCGCGCCTGGGAGAGGAACGCACCGGGCTACGACAAACAGATCGCCTTCCTCGAGAGGATCTGGCTCAGCGGTAGCCGCGAATGGCTCGGCGCCCGCGTCCAGGACCAGCTCCTGGAGGTCGCCATCGGCACCGGACTCAACCTGCCGTACTACGCGGCAGACGCCACGATCACTGGGATCGAGCTGAGCCCGGCGATGCTGGCCATAGCCCAGCGCCGCGCCGCCGACCTCGGCCGCGACGTCGACCTGCGCACCGGCGATGCCCAAGCGCTGCCGTTTCCCGACCAGGCGTTCGACACAGTTGTCTGTGCGCTGTCGCTGTGCACGATCCCCGACCCGGCCGCCGCGATCGGCGAGATGAAACGGGTGCTGGTGCCGGGTGGGCGGTTGCTGCTGGTCGACCACATCGCCAGCACCTGGCCGCCGATCCGCGCCGCACAATGGCTCCTCGAACGGCTGACGATCCGCGCCGCCGGGGAACACTTCACCCGCCGCCAACTGCCGCTCGTGCGGGCGGCCGGGTTCGACATCGTGGAGGTCGAACGGCTCAAGGCCGGCAGTATCGAACGCGTCTTCGCCCGCAAACCGCCCAGTGACTGACACCGCGCCCGAGCGCCGCAGGACGCAGACATGATCGGAGCCAAGATCGGAGCCGGCCGCGAAGCGGACGTGCACGCCTGGGACGACGACGCGGTCGTCAAGCTGTACCGTCCCGGGTTCGGCGGGCACCGTGCCGAGGCGGCAGCGCTGGCCACGCTGGGCGGTCACGGTGTCGCCCCGAGGCTGATCGACGTCGTGGACTGCGACGGTCGTACCGGTCTGGTGTTGGAGCGCCTCGGCGGGCAGGACATGCTCACGCTGCTGCAACGCCAACCATGGCGGGTACTCGGCCTGGCTCGCGCACTGGCCACGGCCCACCTCGCCGTACACGCGGTTCGCGTGCCGACAGGTCTCCCGGACCTGCGCGAGAGCCTGGCGGCGCGCATCGACGACGCCAGCCTGCCTCCGCAGTTGCGGGACTTCGCAGCGCGGGTTCTCGACGGGCTACCGGACGGCGATCACGTTTGCCACGGCGACTACCATCCCGGCAACGTGCTGGTCGCCGCCGACCGGGTCAGTGTCATCGACTGGGTGGGCGCCGCCCGTGGGGTTCCCGAAGCCGACCACGCCCGGACCCTCCTGCTGCTGCGGCGCGCGGTTCCGCTGCCGGGCACGCCGGTGCTGTCCCGCACGCTCATGGCGGTGGGCCGATCGGTGTTCGCTCACGGCTATGTCCGGGCGTACACCGTTGGCTCACCCGGCCCGTTACGGCAGGTGGACTCGTGGCTGATCGTGCACACCGCCGCACGCCTGTCGGAGGGCATCGACATCGAGCGACCCACCCTTATAGACCTCCTCGACCGCGCCCGCCACCGAGCCGCCCGGTAACGCGCCGGGCAGCCGGTGGCGGTCAAACCCGAGGTGCCCAGGGCGTTCGGTGGTCAACCTGCCGGGCGCCGGCCGAGACCTTGATGCGGTACGCCGGCCCGAGCTCTGATGCGGACGGTCCGAGGTAATCGTGGCCGGTCAGGTGGCACCAGGCCGGTAGGTCCAGCGGCGCGGCCGGGTCATCGGTCACCACGTGCACGATTGCGCCCGGTGGGAGGGCTTCGACGACGGGCCGCAATCGCAGCAACACCTGCACGCAGAGCAAACCTCGAACGTCCAACACGTGAGGCGTTCCGGACCCGGTGGACGCCCGCGGATCGTCGAGGTGGAACACGCTCACCTGCGCTCCTTGGCGGAAGTGGAATGCAAACGGAGTCGGTTCAGGCGGCGACGGGCAGGTCGGCGAGGCGCCATTCGAGCATGCCGTCGGTCAGCCTTGTCGCGTCGCGGCCGTGTGCTTGCAGCAGCCGGACGGCGTCGTGGGCGAGCACGCAGTACGCGCCTCGGCAGTAGGCGACGATCCGGCCGTCAGAGGGCAGTTCAGCCAGCCGGGCGGCGAGCTCGTCCAGGGGGATGCTCACCGCCCCGGGGATGTGCCCGGCCGCGTACTCCTCGCGTGGGCGCACGTCCAGCACGGTCACCGCCGAGGTGGTGGCCAACCGGTGCAGCTCGTCTCGGGTCACCGGCCGGCCGCCGTCCTCGCCGAGATACGCGACGCGGGCGGCTTCGACATCGGGCAGGTGCGACTGGGCGACATCCCGGAGCCGGGCGTACAGGTCGGCGACGTCGCGCCCGGCCAGCGAGTACAGCACGCGGGTGCCGTCTCGGCGCGTGGTGACCAGGTTCGCCTGACGCAGCGTCTGAAGGTGCGCCGACGCACTGGTCATCCCGAGATCCGCTGCTGCGGCCAGCGAGGCGACATCACGCTCACCCTGGGCGAGCAGGTCGAGCAGCTCCAGGCGCTTGCCCGAGGCCAGAGCCTTGCCGACCCGCGCGAACTGGTCGAACAACGCGTTCTTGTGCTGGCGGTCACCCACAGCCATCATCCTCCAAAGATCTATGGAATAGTGTAGAAGATGAGGGTGGGCCATTGCCACCCACCCCCGGGGAAGGTGTGAGAAGACGTGGACAAGAGACTGATCCCGCTGGTCGACGAGGGACTAGGCAACTCGGCGTACCTGTTCGACCTCGGCGACGGCCGCGCTCTGGCGGTCGACCCCTCGCTGGACCTGCGCGCGGCCGACGCCGCCGCCGCCAAGCATGGCCTGCGGATCGCGTACGCGGCCGAGACCCACCTGCACGCCGACTTCCTGTCCGGCGCCCGCCAACTCGCCCACGACCACGGCACCCGAATCCTGGCGTCGGCCGCCGGGCAACGCACCTTCGACCACCAGCGCCTCGATGACGGCGACGAGGTCGACCTCGGCGGCCTCACCCTGCGCGCCCTGGCCACCCCCGGGCACACCCCGGAGCACCTATCGTTCCTGCTCCTCGACGGCGGCCGGGAGATCGGGGTGTTCACCGGCGGGTCACTGATCGTCGGGGCCGCCGCCCGCACCGACCTGATCAGCCCCGACCGCACCGAAGACCTGGCCCGCGCCCAGTACGCCTCGCTCCAGCGGCTCACCGCCCTGGCCGACACCACGGCCGTGTGGCCCACCCACGGCGCCGGCTCGTTCTGCTCCGCACCACCCGGCGCCGCCCGCACCTCCACCATCGGCGAGCAGAAGAACACCAACCCGCTGCTGGCCGCCCCCGACGCCGACACGTTCGCCCGGATGCTGATCGACAGCCTCGGCTCCTACCCGGCGTACTTCGATCGGCTCGGCGAACTCAACCGGCACGGGCAACTGATCACCACCCCGCCGCTGCTCACCCCCCTCGACGTGGCACAGGTGCGGCGCCTGCTCGGCGACGGCGCCATCGCGGTCGACGTCCGGCCGGTCCGCGATTACGCCGCCGGGCACATCCCCGGCTCGGTCGCCATCGCGCTGCGCGCCCAGTACGCCACCTGGCTCGGCTGGCTGATCCCACCCGGCGTGCCGATCATCATCGTCCGTGACCCCGGCCAGGACCCTGCCGACATCCTGTGGCCCGCCCTGACCGTCGGCCACACCACGATCGCCGGGGAACTCGGCGGTGGCGTGGCCGCCTGGTCGGCCGCCGGTGAACAGGTCGCCACGGCACGGATCGTGGATGCGGCGCAGATGGACGCCACCAACGTGGTCGACGTGCGCCAGGCTGGCGAGACCACCACCGGGCATCTACCCGGCGCGCACCTGATCGAACTCGGCGGCCTGGCCGCACACGCCCGGGACCTGCCGCGTGGACCGGTGACGGTGATGTGCGGGCACGGCGAACGCGCCGCCACCGCCGCCAGCCTGCTCGAACGCGCCGGGCACACCGATGTGGCCATCCTCGCCGGAGGCGCCCACGACTGGGCCGAGGCCACCGGCCGCACTCTGGCCACCGGCCGATGACCGCCTCGACATCGGCGCCGCTGCGGCTGGGTCTGCGCCAGAACCTGCCCCAGTTCCTGCTCCTGGTCGCGGTCAACGCTCTGGTCGGCGGGATGATCGGCCAGGAACGCACGGTCCTGCCGCTGCTCGCCGACCAGGTGTTCGGCCTCGGCGCGTTCACCGCCTCGCTGACCTTCATCGTCGCGTTCGGCGTCACCAAGGCCCTGACGAACCTGGCCGCCGGCACCCTCTCGGACCGCTACGGCCGCAAACCGGTCCTGGTCGCCGGGTGGCTGATCGGTCTGCCGGTGCCCCTGCTGCTGATCTGGGCACCGTCCTGGTGGTGGGTCATCGCCGCGAACGTCCTGCTCGGCGTCAACCAGGGCCTGACCTGGTCCACCACCATCGTCATGAAGATCGACCTCGTCGGCCCCGACCGGCGCGGCCTGGCCATGGGTTTCAACGAGGCCGCCGGCTACCTCGCCGTCGCCGCCACCTCCGCCGCGACCGGCTGGCTGGCCGCCGACCACGGCCTGCGCCCGGCACCGTTCCTGCTCGGCCTCGCCTTCGCCGCCCTGGGCCTGGGCCTGTCAACGGTGTTCGTCAAAGAGACCCGCCACCACGCCCTGCACGAGGCCCGCACCCACACCCCGAGCAACGGCGACCACCACGACGCCCTGACCGGGCGGCAGATCTTCACCCTCACCAGCTTCCGCGAGAAGGCCCTCTCCTCGGCCAGCCAAGCCGGCCTCGTGAACAACCTCAACGACAGCCTCGCCTGGGGCCTGTTTCCGATCCTGTTCGCCACCTCCGGCCTCGGCATCGCCCGCATCGGCGTCCTCGTCGCCCTCTATCCCGCCGTGTGGGGGTTTGGGCAGATGGCCACCGGCGGCCTCTCGGACCGGTGGGGCCGCAAATGGCTGATCGTCGCCGGGATGCTGCTGCAAGCCGCCGGGATCGCGCTGGTCGCCGCCACCACCGGCTTCACCGTGTGGGCGATCGCCGCCGTCCTGATGGGCGCCGGCACCGCCATGGTCTACCCGGTCCTGCTCGCCGTCATCGGCGACGTCGCCCACCCCACCTGGCGCGCCCGCGCCGTCGGTGCCTACCGCCTCTGGCGCGACCTCGGCTACGCCATCGGCGCCCTGATCGCCGGCATTACCGCTGACCTGCTCGGCCTGCGCGCGGCCATCTGGCTCATCGCCGCGCTCACCGCCGCCTCCGGCATCATCGTCGCGATCCGCATGTACGAAACCCACCCACGCCAACCGGCACCCACGTCCGTGGAGAACTAAGGATGAGCACGCATCCCGGCCTGAACGACGAACCGATCTACCTGGACTACAACGCCACTACACCCATCGAACCGGCTGTGGTCGCCGCGATGCAGCCCTACCTGGACACCAGCTTCGGCAACCCGTCCAGCGCCCACCGCTACGCCACCGCCCCGGCGGCAGCGCTCGCCGCCGCGCGTGCGCAGGTTGCCGCGCTGATCGGCGCCGACCCGGCCGGGATCGTGTTCACCGGCTCCGGGTCCGAAGCCGACAACCTCGCCATCCGCGGCATCGCGCTGGCCGCCCCCGAGCACTGTCGGCAGGTGATCACCCAGGCCACCGAGCATCCCGCCGTGCTGGCCACCTGCCACGCTCTGCACCGCCTGCACGGCATCGAGGTCACCGTCCTGCCCGTCGACGCCCACGGCCTGATCGACCCGGCCGACCTGCTCGCGGCGATCACGCCGCGCACCGCGCTGGTGTCGATCATGCTGGCCAACAACGAGACCGGCACCATCCAACCGATCGCCGAACTCGCCGCCATCACCCACGCCCACGGCGCACTCCTGCACACCGACGCCGCCCAAGCCGCCGGCAAAATCGGAATCGACGTCCATGCGCTCGGCGTCGACCTGCTCACCCTGGCCGGGCACAAGATGTACGCGTCCAAGGGTATCGCCGCCCTCTACCTGCGCCCCGGCCTCGTCCTGGAGCCGATCATCTACGGCGGCGGGCAGGAACACGGACTGCGCGCGGGCACCGAAAACGTCGCCTACGCCGTCGCGCTCGGCACCGCCGCCGACCTCAGCGGCACCCACCTCGACGGCGAACTGCCCCGGCTGACCTACCTGCGCGACCGACTCCACCACGCCCTCGACACCGCACTGCCCGGCCGGGTCCACCTCAACGGGCACCCCGAACGGCGGCTGCCCAACACCCTCAACATCAGCATCACCGGTGTAGCCGGCGCTGACCTGCTCGCGGCCGTCCCGCAACTGGCCGCCTCCACCGGGTCCGCCTGCCACAGCGGCACAGCAGAACCCTCGCCCGTCCTGACCGCCATGGGCCTCGACCGCGACCGCGCACTCGGGGCGAGCGGCACGATCGCGGGCCAGGTCAGCGAGCTGATGCCGGAGGGTGTCGACGCCGTACTGGAGCTGGTGGGCTGCTCGGTGCTCGCCGACACCTTCCGTACCGTCCGCCGGTACGGCACGGTCTGCTTCACCGGGGCCCTGGCGGGCCAGTGGACGATCCCCGATTTCACCCCGTTCATGATCCCCAACGGGGTGCGGCTGACGTCCTACGGCGGTCAGGCCGCCGACCTCCCGGCCGACGTCTTCGCCCGCCAGCTCCAGGCCATCGCCGCGGGGCGCCTCAAAGTCCCGGTCGCGAAGGTCTACCACGGCCTGGAACAGGTCCGTGACGCCCAGGCAGATGTCGAGTCCGGCACTGCGCCCGGCAAGCACGTCGTCGTCCTGGACGATTGAGACCTGGGCAACGCCGCACTCCCCGGCAAGGGGCCTCCGCCGCGTTTCCGTCACGCGTCGGTCCTGGCTGCGCGGGCCGCGAAGGCCGCCGGGGTGAGACCGGTGCGGTCGCGGAAGAAGCGGCCGAAGTTCGCGGGATCGGTGAAGCCGAGGTGGAGGGCCACGGTCCGGGCATCCCACCGGGCACCTCCCAGCAGGCGCCGGGCTTCCAGTAGGCGCCGCTCGTCGATGAGTTCACGTACCCCCTTGCCGGTGGCGTCCCGGGCGGCGCGGCTGAGGGTGCGGACCGAGCAGCCGAGCAACTTGGCGTAGTCCGCGGCTTGGTGCAGCTCGCGAAAGTTCAGCTCCAAGGCGTCCAGGAAGTGTCCGTACCGGTCGGTGCGGCCGGTGCCGGCCGTGGCCGTGCCGATGGGGGCGATGCCCGGGGAGTTGGCCAGGCGCAGCAGCAGCGACTCGAGCAGGCTGCACCGCAGGGCGTGGTGGAGGCCGAGGGGGCGGCGCCCCAGTGCGCGGTGTTCGTCCAGGAGCTGGAGTGCCGTCTGCTGGAGCCAGGCGGTGTCGTCGGGGTGTGGGCTGAGCACCGCAGGGGCGTCGTGTGCGGTGAGCGGGGCCAGTAGCCGGGCGAGGTCGGGCCGCAGCACGTCCGGTTCGAACAGGATGAACAGGCCGCGGGCAGCGCCGGGCGGATGCCAGCACTGCGCGTGCCCGGGGCGCACCCACAGCCACTGGCCCGGGGTGACCGTCCGCGTGACGTAGTCGACGTCGTGCCGCAGCTCGCCCTCGGTGATCGCGATGAGGTAGTGGAAGGTGGCGCGGCCCGGACGGGGCGGGTTCCACGGCCAGTCGTCGTGCTGGGTGAAGAAGTCCTCGACGGTACTCACCTCGAGGTTGTAGGGAGTGCCGACCGGGGGCTGGAAGCCGTACAGCGTGACCGCAGGTGGTCCGGCCTGCCTGCCCGGCCCGGAGTGTCGCTTGCCGACCATCATGTGTCCGCAGCCTACCGCCCTTCTGGTCGGCTTCGACGCAAGGATGGGACGTGCCCACCGCGTCCCGCGCGGCGCGTCCTTCGATGCCACAGTCCGTCACCACCAGACAAGGCTCACCACCTATGAATGGATCGGCCCTGCACAAGACCGCCGCCGACTGCGCGGAGGAACTCCCCGGAGCCCAGCTGGAGCATCCCTTCGGCCCGGCCTGGGAGGTCTACAAAGTCCGCGGCAAGGTGTTCATGCTGATGACCGAAGTCCCGGGCCGGCCCGTCGTGATCCTCAAGGCGGACCCCAGCGAGGCCCATGCCCTGCGGGAGCAATACCGCCACATCACTCCTGGCTACCACATGAACAAGAAGCACTGGATCACCCTGGAGAGCGGAGCAGGCGTCGACGAGGAGCTCGTCGGGGAGCTCGTCACCGACTCCTACCGGCTCGTCGTCGCCCACCTGCCCAAGGCCGAGCGGCCTGTCGACCCGCACACCTACGGCACCGGCGCGCGGGCGGCCCGGTGACCGCGGGCGGTGACCGGCTCCAGGCCACCGCCCGCCGGGCGGCCCTGGCGCTGCCCGACGTCAGCCACGGATACCCCTTCACCGCGGGACTCGACGTGTACAAGGTCGCGGGCAAGGTGTTCCTGATCGTCACCGACGACCCGGACGACCAGATCATCACGGTCAAGTGCGAACCCGAACACGCCCTCGCGCAAGTACGCGGCTACGCCTCGATCACACCGGGCCGCTATCTCGACAAGCGCCACTGGATCTCAGTGGGGCCTGGACCCGGCATCACCGAGCGGCTGATCACCGACGCGGTCGAGGATTCCTACAACCTGGTCGCCGAGCGGCTGCCGCGACGCGACCGCCCCCCGTGCCCGCTGAGCGCCGCGAGCTTCCACCGCGAACGGCGAGCCCTCGCTCGTCAGCATTCCCTCGCCCCGTCCGGCCTGGCTGCGACCCGAGAGACCGACCGTAGTAGCCCCGGACCCAGCCCAGCGGGCAGGACTCGTGGAACGTGTCGGGCACTTCCTGCTTCGGGCCGTCCCGGCCGGACCCGCTCGGGGCCCGGCTGGGTTATGCGGCGATTTGCTGCCGCCGTCCGCCGCAAGGGCGACCCGGAGCTGACCCGCGTCGAGGTCGCACCCTTCCTCCAGGCCGCCGAGGCCGCCTTCCCTCGCTGGGTGCGCGCCCAGACCTACCTCCGCAACACGGTGGTCTTCGGCGGCTCCGCCGTCGCCCTGGCCGCCGTCTCCCTCGCCTGATCGTTTCCGATCCTGCTGCGGCGAGCCGGCGGGTGCATAGAACGGGGGCCTTATCGGGGATGCTGTCGCCGATAAGGGCCTCTGTCGATGTCCAGCGGCAGTTGGGCCGGCGGGCGGTGCCGGGGCGGCGACGCCACGGATGGGGCCTGATCGACCTCGCCGCGCAGGATGGCCCGGTGGATGTCGCGCAACCCGGCCCCGGGCTCGACGCCGATCTCGCCGGCCGGCCGGCGCCGTGCCGCGAGCGGCTCGCCCCGCCACAGCGCCAGCGCCTCCCGGAAGTGGCGCGGCAACCTAGAGCTCGAACGGATGCAGCTGGACATCCCTGTGAGGAACGTAGATCTGCACCCAGCTGGCGTCCACCTCTGCCGGCGGAGGCTCAACAAAGTCCAACAGGATCATCGACCCGTCCAGATCCAGGACGCCGGCACCGTCGGTAGTCAACCCCAAACGCCCGCGCAAGATCACGCAATGACTGCCCGCAAAGATCGCCGGTCCAGGCTCGGCCGCGAGCCTCGCATTGAGACCCCAACTGATCTCTATGTCGATCGCCCACTCGACGTCATACCGCCCCAGGACAGCATCCGGTGAGCCACACCACGGCACCGCCGTCCGGCCCACCGGAGTCTGGACCTGCACTATCGGGAATGGGCTCCAGTCGAACCGGCGCATCTTCTCAATCTCGACCAGCACCCTTAGATCATGCCCGCAGCCAACCAACCGTAGTGGGGCCAAACTCAACGGCACCCGTGCCCGGCTGATCGCGTTGGCCACCAACACTCCGTGATCAGCCCCGGGCCGTTTCGGCCCGGGGCTGAGCTTGTGTACGTGTTACCGGTCCGCGTTCTTGCGGATCAGCGCCTCGACCACAGTGACCGGCTGCGCCAGCGAGGTGGAGGCGGCATAGGTGCTGTCGCCGTTGTAGGTGGCGGTGATCTGGTAGGAGCCCACCCTGAGCTGCGTGGGCCTCAGGAAGCAGCCGTTACCGGTGGCCAGGATGATCGTGCACACCGCCACCGCGCCGTTCTTGACGGTGACGTTCCCGGTCGGGGTCCCGCTCACGGCCGGGACGACCTCGACGGTGAACAGTTCGGCGTCCTCGCTGCCGAACGCGATGACGTCCGCCGACGCGGTCAGGACGGTGGTCGTCGGCTGTTTGTCCACGACCAGGGTCTTCGAGATGTCCGAGGACGGCGTGTTGGTGACGTCGCCGTTGTAGGTGGCGGTAAGCGGGTAGCTACCCGGCCGTAGCAGGCTGGCGGACGGGCTGCAGTGGCCCGTGCCCCCGCTCAGGGTGAACCCGCAGATCGGCGTCGACCCGGTTCTGATCGTGACGGTCCCGGTCGGCGTGCCGCCACCGGCGTTCGTGACGCGGGCGGTGAGGACCTCGGTCTGCTCGCTCCCGAACGGCACCGAAGGGCTCGATAGTGTCAGCGTGGTCGTCGTCGACTGCACGGGCACCACGGTGACCGTCCGGCTCGTTTCGGAGCCGACGTAGACGCCGTCGCTGAAGTACGTCGCGGTGATCTGGTGGGTGCCGACCGGCAACGTGCTCGCCCCCAGGGGGCACGAGGCGAGACCCCCGATGCTGTTCAGCGTGCCGCTGCACAGGGTGACCGTTCCCGAGGCCGTCGTGTCCGTGATGGTCATAGAACCACCCGGAGTGCCCGCCACGTTGCCCCGGACGCCGGCGCTGAACGAATAGCCCTGTTCCTGGCCGAAGACCAGCCGGGGATCGCCGGACACCTCAGACCCGAAGGGATCCAGGATCTGCATGCTCGTGGTACTCGGCTGCAGGAGCACGGTGAGCGGCACCGGACCGGAGGAGGACGGGAACGTGTCCTCGTTCCCGAAGTAGGTGGCAACGAGCGTGTAGGTGCCGGGAGGCAGGGCGCGGGCCGTCATCGTGCAGGTCGCCACGCCGCTGATGGAGCCGGAGCACAGCGACTTCCCGCCGCCCCCGACTACGAAGTCGCCGCTGGGGTTCCCGGCCGAGACGCCGACCGTCATCACGTCCCGGTCCAAGGCCCCAGCGAACGCGGTGCCGCTCTGCAAGCTCAGCGACGTCGACGACCCGTCCTTGTCCGCCAGCGCCGGGCCGGCTGTCACCGCCTGCACCACGAGCGCGGCGGTCACCACGCTCGCCAGTCCGGCCAGCACTTTTCGCCATTTCATGGAAACCTTCCCCGTTCTCCGCATGGGCTTTCGGTGGTGAAGCCCTTGCACGGTGCCCGGGTGGACTGAAACGGCGCTGAATCGGTGCTGAAACCGCAGATCTACTGGGCCGGACCGGCCGCCACCAGCAGCTGTCCACGGAGATCGCCGACCTCGACGAACTACTCAAACCTCTCGTCGCCGCCATCAATCCCGGTCTGCTGGCCGCCCACGGCGTCGGCGCTGACACGGCCGGGCAGCTGCTGGTCAGCGCTGGCGAGAACCACGACCGGATCACTGGCGAGGCGGCGTTGCCATGCTCTGCGGCGTCGCCCCGATCCCTGCCAGCTCCGGCAAGACAACCCGGCATCGACTCAACCGCGGCGGTGACCGGCAGGCCGATGCCGCGCTCTATCGCGTGGTGCTCTGCCGTCTGCGCTGGGATCCGCGCACCCGCGACCACATGCAGCGACGCACGAAGGAAGGTATGTCCGGCTGCTCCGATGTGGGGGTGGGGTCATCCTTTGACTCCCCCTGAGGTCATGCCGGCGATGAACCATCGCTGGAAGGCTACGAAGATGCTGAGGACGGGGATGAAGGCGACGACGATGAAGGCGGAGAAGAGGGCCCAGAAGTTGCCGAATCCAGTGGTGATGTAGCGGACGATTCCGTTTTGGACAGTCTTCATGTCTTCGGTGGTGGCGAGGACGGTGCCGACGAGGAAGTCGTTCCAGACGAACACGAAGATGAAGATGGCGATGGCGGCGATCCCGGGTCGGATCAGCGGGAGGATGATGCGCCAGAGGATCTGGTGGCGGGTGCAGCCGTCGATGGTCGCGGCTTCTTCGATCTCGACGGGGATGTTCTCGATGAAGTTGCGCAGGAACAGGATGGTCTGCCCGCAGATGATGGCGGTGTAGACCACGATCAGCATGGGGTAAGTGTTGATCAGCGCGGTCCGGACGAACATGGAGTAGAGCGCGATGAACACGACGATGGCGGGGACCATCGACAGGAGCAGGATCCCGGTCATCAGGGTTTCCATGCGGCGGCTGCGGTGTCGGGTGGCGACATAGGCGGCAGGGATGCTGATCAGCAGGGCCAACGCGATGGATCCGGCTGCGTAGATGAGGGAGTTGACGAAGAATCGGATGTTCGTGGAGGTGACAATGCCGGCGAAGTTCTCGAAGGTGATGGGGATCGGGATCCACTGGGGCGGGAACTTGATGGTGTCGGCTTCGACTTTCAGCGACGTGGAGACGATCCAGGCAACCGGGGGAAGGACGATCAACGCGGCGACGACGATGAAGGCCCAGGTCGGGATCGCCCGCAGAGCCGACCCGGCCCGGCGGCGGCCCGCGGGGGCGGCCGTGGCGGCGGTGGGGGTGGTCACAGGCTTTCCTTACGTCGGAACCGGATGGCGGCCAGGGTGAGGACGACGTTGATGGCGAACAGCAGGATGGCGGTGGCGGAGGCCCCGGACAGGTTGAAGTCGTTGAAGGTCTGGTTGTAGATCCGCATCGACAAGGTTTCCGTCGCACCGAGCGGTCCGCCCCGGGTGGTCACCAAGATGATGGTGACCATCTGAACGTAGAGCATCACGAGGACGACCACGACCGAGACGATGGTGTTGCGCAGATACGGCAGCGTGACGTTGACGAAGTCGTCCCACACTCCGCCTCCGTCGACCCGGAGGCTTTCGCGGAGCTCCACGGGGATGGTCTGCAACGCGCCGAGGAACAGCAGCATCGCCTGCGGATACGACCACCAGGCCGTTATCAGCGTCACGGCCAGCAGCGCGGTCGCGGGCGAGGAGAATACGTTGGTGCGACCGAAGCCGAGTGAGGTGGCGATCGCTGTCGCGGGTCCGAAGTTGGGGTTGAGGAACCACAGCCAGATGGTTCCCGCGGTGGCCTGCGACAGCAGCCACGGGAGGAGGAACAGGCTGCGGACACTGCGCTTGTACCGGTGCAGGTTGTTCAGCACGATCGCCGACAACAGACCAGCCGGCAAGGCGATGACCAGCGCTCCGAGCGAGAACACCAGCGTGGTCCTGATCAGGCCGGGCAGATCCGGATCGGTGAACAGCTCGACGAAGGAGTTGAGACCGGAGAATTCCCCGATCTGGTAGTACCTCGTCTCGTGGAGCGCTGTCCAGGCCGTGTAGAACAGCGGCCCGATGAAGACGAACAAGAAGACCGCGCTGACCGGCAACACGTAAAGCCAGACCTGGGCGTCTCCGCGCCGGCGACCGCCCACTGCCGCGCCGCGGCGGCGCGGCGATGCGTCGGGAGCGTGAGTGCGCGGCGAACTTGCAATGGACATGATGTCCCCCTTCCCGTGGAGCCCGCTGCGCGGGCTCCACGGATGGTGGCCGAGACTTACTTGTTGGCCGCGCCCTCCGCGGAGGTGATGAACTCGCTACCGGACTTCTTGTTCAAGTACAGGTCCTGCCCGGCGCGGGAGAGCCCGGTGGCCACAGCGATCCAGTTGTCGGCATAGGTGTGCGGCTTGCTGTTGCTCTTGACGTACTCGGCGATCTTGTTGACCGTTTCGGCTTCCGGGGTCGAGAAGAACGGCTCCTGGTAGGCCGCGGCGCGGGTGGGGACCTCGCCGCCGGTGGCCATCACCGCAGCGCCCTTGGGACCGGTCAGGTATTCGATGAACTTCCAGGCAGCGTCGGCATGCTCACTGCCGGCACCGATACCCAGGGTCCAACCGATGGTCGCGCCGATGCCGTCCCCGGTCGACGCCGCCGGCAAAGCGGTCCACTTCACATCGGGATTCTGAGACGCCATGGTGACGATCCGCTCGGTACCGAGCACCGCCATCGCGACCGTCCCGTTGGCCAACCCGTCCGCGACCGTGCCATAGGTATCCGAGGTCACGCTGCTCGCTAGGCCCCCGGCATCGCGCAGAGCGGCCAGAAAGTTGCCGAACTCGATGCCCATCTCGGTCGCGAAGACGGCCTTGTCCCCCTCCCAAATCGGCTGGCCGACCTGACTCATGAAGCAGTCGAAGAAGGTCGCGATGATCGCCGAGTTGTCGGCGTCGGAGAACCCGGTCCCGAAGCCGGTGAGACCCGCGTCAGCGGCCTTGCCGGCCACCGTCACCACCTCGGCATAGGTCTTGGGCACCTCGACGTTGAGCCGCTTGAGGACCTTCTCGTTGTAATAGAACGCGCACGTGCGGTACTCGTACGGAACCGCAACCTGCTTCCCCTCAGGCCCGGCCAGGGTGTCGATCGACCGGAGCCAATCCCCAGCCTCCGACGCCGCCGCCGGCAACGGCGAGTACGCACCCGCCGAAGCCATCTGCGGCACCTGCGGAGTGAACATCTTGAACACATCCGGCGCCTGCCCCGCCGCCGCCGCCTGCGGCAACCGATTCAGCATGTCCCCCAACGACACCACCGCCAGTTCCACGTTGATGTCCGGGTTCGCCGCCTCGAACCCGGCAATATTCTCTTTCAACGCCTTCGCCCGGGGATTGTCCTGACTCGGATCCAGGAAATCCCAGTACGTCAACGTGACCGGCCCGCCCGAATCAGACGACGACCCCGAACACCCAGCGGCCAACAAGCTCACCACCGCCACGAGCGCCACGACAAAGCCACGCTGCTTTATGATCATGGTTCTCTCCCATGAGATCGATTGCTGAGATCGGTTGCAGATTTCCGGACCGTAAATTACGAAAGTCGCAGTGTCAAGGCGGCAACCGTGAGTTCCACGGTCATCCGAGAGGAGGCAGCGGGTTGAGCGCTGAGCGGCGCCCGACGCTCAGCGTCGAGGTCGACGCGCACGCTCGAAGGCCTTGGAGGACGCGCCGAGAGGGAGACTTCGGGCCGGAAGCACTGCGAACTCCGAGCTCGTCTCCCGAAAATGAGATCGATTGCACTAGCACCGATTGCATGCGACTATCGGTCCGTCACGTTGTTGACCAGAGGGGACGCGGGAGTTGACCAAGCTTGCGACACTGCGCACGATCGACGAGTCAGGCGCTGTGCTCATCGTGCGGCTGCCCGACGCGGACAGCGCTGAGCGTGTCGCGCACGCTGCGATCGAGGGCGGGTTCCGCGCCCTGGAGATCACGCTCTCCATCCCCGGGGCCGTCGATCTCATCCGACGGTTGGCCAATCGGTACGCACCGGACGGAGTCGCCGTGGGAGCGGGAACCGTCCTCGACGGCTACGCCGCGTACGAGTGCATCCGAGCCGGTGCGGCCTTCCTGGTCAGCCCGCAGCTCAACGCCGAGATGATCCGGGTCGCCAACCGCTACCAGATCCCGACGATCAGCGGGGCCTTCACCCCGACCGAGATGCTTGAGACCGCCGAGGCGGGTGCGGACATCATCAAGATGTTTCCGACCGAGAACGCGGGTATCCCCCACGCCAAGGCCGTGCTCGCGCCGCTGGCACACCTGCCGATCATGCCCGCCGGTGGTGTGACCGTCGAGAACGTCAAGGAGTGGTTCGCCGCAGGCGTAGCGGGCGTCGGTGTAGGCAGCGCCGTCACCAAGGCGTGGCAGCCTGACCGCGACTTCACTCGGGTGACTGCCGCCGCCCGCGAGTTCCTGACGGCGGTGCGGGACGCGCGCGGATGAACGTGCCGACCCTGCGCATCGTGATCGGCACGGCGGGCTCCGGCAAGTCGACGATCGCCCAGCGCCTCGCCCGGCAGCACGGCGCCGCGTACCTCGACAAGGACGCGATGAGCGCGCGGTTCGTCGAAGCCGCCCTGGTGTCAGCCGGATACGACCCCGACGACCGCGAGGCCAACCCGTTCTACCGCGACAGCATCCTGCCCCTCGAGTACGACTCGCTGCTCGACGTCGCCGGGACCAACCTCCGCCTCGGTTGCCCCGTGGTAGTCGACGCACCCTTCAGCCCTTATCTGTCAGACCCCACCTTCATCACCGCGGCCGCAAAGCGCTTCGACTGGCCACCGACCGAGGTAGAGGTGATACAGGTTCGCGTCTCCCCCAAGACGCTAAAGGACCGACTGAGCAAGCGGGGCCTCAAACGCGATCAAGTCAAGCTCGCCCATTGGGACGAGTACTGGGCCGTGCACGGCGAGCTGCGGTGCGCGTGGACCGGCGTACGGCTCTCAGAGCTCTCCAACGACGCGCAGCAGGCAGAAACCGCCTCGGACATGCCGGCCGCCCCGGCTGACTTCGAGCACGCAGGTCGCGGTACGGACGGAGACACCCGATGATCAGCGGAACGACCACACTCGTCGCGCACCTGGGCTACCCCACCCACACGTTCAAGTCGTCGCTGATCTGCAACCCCTGGTTGGAGAAGCACGGCATCGACGCGGTCGTCGTCCCGATGGGCATCAAGGCCGAGGACTACCCGAACTTCTTCCGATCGGTGTTCACCCTCACCAACATCCGCGGCGCGCTGATCACCATGCCGCACAAGGTCACCACGATGGAGCTGGTGGACGAGATCAGCCCGGCCGCCGCGATCGCCGGCGCGACGAACGCCGTCCTGCTGCGGGAGGACGGGTCGCTGCTCGCCGACCAGTTCGACGGCGCCGGCTTCGTCCGCGGCATGCTGCGCAAGGGGTTCAACCCGTCCGGGAAACGCGCACTGATCGTCGGCAATGGCGGGGTCGGTTCCTCGATCGCCGCGTCGCTGGCCGGCCTCGGCCTGCCCGAGATCGGCTTGTTCGATCCCCACATAGCCGCCTCTGAAGCGCTCGCCCAGCGCATCGGCGTGCACTACCCCGACGTGAGCATCGTGATGGGCTCAAGGGATCCCGAGGGCTGGGACCTGATCGTGAACGCCACCCCCCTCGGGATGAACGACGGCGATCCTCTGCCTGTCGACGTCGACCGCGTCGCCCCGGGTTCGTACGTCGGAGACGTAGTGCTCAAGACCGACATCACCCCGTTCCTGCAGGCAGCCAAGGACAAGGGCTGCACGATCCAGGTCGGCAGCGACATGTTGCTCGAGCTGATCCCCGCCTACCTGGAGTTCTTCGGCTTCGAAGGTGCCACACCCGACGAGTTGCGCGCTGCTACGCACCGACCGTGATGACCATGGCTTGCGGGAAGGCCTCCGTCGCCGAAGAACCTGTCAATAGCGGCCGGCTTCCGGCAATCCATGAATTACTCACCTGCCAATCCGTACTCGAAGGAGACTGCGCGATGAGAGCTTTGGTCAGTGGTGGAAGTAGCGGCATCGGCGCGTCTACATGCGTGCGCCTCGCCGAGGCGGCTATCGCCCGAGGCGAGCAGCCGATGATCGCGGTGTGTGGACACGAAAAGACCACCACGCAGGAGGAGATTGTTCGTTCAATTCAGTCGTTGGGAGGTGCCGCCATCGCGCTCGTGGGTGACCTCGGTGATCCCGACGTGCCAGGTCAACTCGTGGACGCCGCGGTCGCCGAATTCGGTGGCCTGGATGCGTTGGTAGCGAATGCTGGAATCGTAAACCCCGGCGCAATATGCGACGTGTCCGTCGAAGACTGGGACACCATGTTCTCGGTC
The DNA here is from genome assembly GCF_003947245.1 of Actinoplanes sp. ATCC 53533. NCBI lineage: Bacteria > Bacillati > Actinomycetota > Actinomycetes > Micromonosporales > Micromonosporaceae > Actinoplanes > Actinoplanes sp. ATCC 53533. The sequence goes on from NZ_QHHV01000004.1 coordinate 28,713, forward strand.
AACCTGCGCGGCGCGTGGCTTCTCGCCAAAGCAAGCCACCCGCATCTGACGTGTAGTCGCGGTTCGGCGTGCTTCACATCTTCGATGTCCGGCCAGGTACCGCATGCCGGATCAGGTGCTTACAGCCCCAGCAAAGCTGCTTTGACCATGCTGGCCCAGACCCTCGCCTTGGAGTGGGCGCCTGACGGTATTCGGGTCAATGTGGTCTCACCAGGGATGACTCACACACCGATGACGGAAGAAATGTACGCCGACCCGCAGACCAAGAGCGCACGGGAAGGCATCATTCCGCTGTCGCGGATCGCGGACCCCACAGACATCGCCAATGTGATCGAGTTTCTGGTCGGCCCGTTGTCGGGCTACGTCACGGGGCAGGACATCTGCGTCGACGGTGGCTTCACCAAGTCTATCCTCAGCCACATTCCTGGTCGACCAGGATCCAAGTCGTAAAAGCCCTGTAAGGGTTCGTGCTGCTGCTTTTGGTCGCCGTCAGTACCAAGATCGGAGCCGGCGTCCGGGGTGACCCGCAGGCTCGTGCCGGCCGACGAGGCACGTACCAGCGCAGCGTTCCGTCGATCCTGCCGGGCCCGCGGCACCGAACCGCCTGGGTGGAGTGAGCTCCGAATGTGCTATGACGGCTATATCGCCGCGACGACGAGCGGCATGTCTCGTGTTCCAGACGACTGCGAAGCAGGAACCTCTCACACCGGCATTAGTTTCCCAGCTTCCAGCCTTTTCCTCTGAGGTCGTCCATTGCTTGGTTGAACACCTGCACAGGGTTCTCTTCGCGGATGATCTCGCAAACAACGTTGCTTTCTCCGCATGTTGCTTCGACGGCGCGGCCGAGCCCGTCGAAATCGATCACTCCAGTGCCGATGGGATCATGACCCCAGGTTTCCACACCCGTGTCAGAGATGTGCACGAGTGCAATGTGTTCGTGATGCGCGAGCAGCCCCGCTACGGGATCCTCCTCGATGTAGGCGGCGTTGGCGACGTCGTACACGAGCTTCAGCACGTCGTCGTTGACCGTACTGACGATGCCCGCCAACTCCCGGATGGTGGGAGTAAAGCAATATGGAGTGTTTTCCAGAAGGAGTCGCGTGCCAGCCTGTTTGGCCAGTGGAATCAGCTCACCCAGACTCTCGTACATCCATCCGTAAGCTTTGTCGAGTGGAGGTGAGATCATAGGGCGCCTTGTTCCGGGGGATATCACCACTTCAGGGACCTCCCACGCCACGGCCAGGTCGATCACCGAGTTGATGTGCTCGATGCTCTTGCGGCGCATGTTTGCGCCGGGGCTCGCGAGGTTGACGTCATATCCGCCGGCATTGAGCGACCGGATTTCCGCGCCATGATCCCCCAGTCTTGCCGTCATGGCAGAGCGCTCCGTGGTTGACATTTCGTCCGGCCAACAGTGTGGAGAGCTGATGGGAACTTCGAACGTCTTGTATCCATTGTCTGCCAACTCCGCGATTGCATCGATTGCCGTTGCCGACCACGCGTACGAGAAAGTGTTGATAATCACGTCGAAACATCCTTACGATTGAAGGATTGCATGACTACTCATGCCGTGCACAAGGCCCAAGGGCGTTGTCGCCGTCACTTCTTGGCGTGGCTTCTCCAGACCCTTCCGGGCTGTTCGTCGGTGGGGAGCCCGGCGGCAGCGAGGATGCGATCGAGGAGGAGTTGGGTCTTTGCCGCGTCGGCCCCGGATGTCAAGGGATCACCGCGGTCCCGGACACGGTCCAGGAAATGGTGAACCGCTCCGGCGAAGCCGAACGTCTGCGTCGCCGTCGCCCAGCCGAAGGCCTCGGGCGACATCTCGCGCACGGTCGTCCCGTCGGGCCGGCTGATCGAGATCCGGTCGGGCGCGGTGACGTTCGCGCTCGTCGCGCCTCCGTAGGCGTCGAGCTTCTCACTCCAGCCGCCGGCGTCGCGGGCCGCCACCAGCACGCCGGAGTGACCGTTGTCGAACCGGATGAGCGCGGCCACACCGTCCTCCTGCCAGCGATCCTCACCGGCCGCGTGCGCGCTGACATCGACGGGCTCGCCCCCGCAGTACCAGCGCAGCAGGTCGACCATGTGGATCGCGTTCTCGAAGGTGGCGCGGTATTCGGAGCCTGCCCGGTTCTTCTGGGCGACGCAGAAGCTTGCGCCGCTCTCCCCGAAAGCTGCGCGACCGGCCTCGTACACCGGGGCGAAGCGGCGGTTGAACCCGACCATGAGCACCCGTTCTCGTGCAGCGGCCAGCTCGGCGAGGGACTGTGCGTCGGACGCGCTCGTCGCCAGCGGCTTCTCGCAGAAGACGTCGACGCCGGCCGCCAGCGCGAGTCGCGTCGCGTGGACGTGCTCCGACCGGGGCGTGAGGACGAACAACGCGTCCAGCTCCTCGGTCTCGAGCAACGCCTCGACCGTCGGATAGGCACGGCGGAAGCCCCAGCGCCGCATCAGGGGCTGCGGGTCATCCTTGCGGGTGACCAGGCCCCGCAGCTCCACATCGTCGCGCGCGACGAGGGTCGGGAGCTGGGCGATGCTCGCGATGTTGCCCGCCCCCGCCACACCGATGCGCAGCACGTCTCCACTGGTCACGCGGCCACCACCGTGGCGAGCATCCTGCGGAGCGCGAGCGCGGAGTCCTTGAAGCCGATCGCGGGGTCGGGCAGGTCCTGAGGATGCCACCGGTACTCGTACTCGAGCGAGAGCACGTCGTCGTAACCCCGGCGCACGAGCTCCCCGAGGATGTCGGGCCACGGCACGACGCCCGTACCGACGACCCGGGACCTGACGGCGCGTTCCTCTGCTTTCACCCGGGCGGTGTCCGAGGCCCGGAAGGGCGCCTCGGGGTCCTTGAAGACCAGGTCCTTCACGTGCACGTGGCCGACGAGCTCACCTTGGACGGCGAAAGCCTGCTGCCAGGTCTCGTCATGGGTGAAGGTCAGGTTGGCTTGGTCGTACAGGACGCGGACGGAAGGGGAGCCGACCTCGCTGACCAGCCGGGCAGTATCTGCTGCGGTCTGCGTCATGGTGCCGAAGTGGTTCTCGACGCAGAGCACGACGCCCGCACCCGCGGCCTCCGGCGCGAGGACGGTCAGCGCGCTCCGCAGCTGCTCCCAGTGCCGCGCGTGGTCGGTGTCCCCCGGGTGCCAGGAGCCGGCGTACACCCGGACTCGGGTCGCACCGACGTTGTGTGCGGCTTCGATGCACCCGCGGAACTCGTCGATCCCCTGCTGCCAGCTCGCCGCGTCGACGCTGTTGATGGAGGTCGTGTACGGGGTGAGTGCGACGATCGGGACACCTTCGGCTTCGGCGATCGCGGCGGCCTGCTGCGCGGACCGCGGGTCGGACGGGCTGATGGCCGCCGGGTAGTCGTCCTGGTAGATGACTTCGGCCGCGTCGAGACCTGCCGTGCCGAACAGGCGCAGCGCTTCGGCGAGGTCACGTCCCGGGGTTCCCAGCGTGTGTCCGGCGATGATCATGAGAGAGCGGTGCTCCTTCTTGGCGGTCGGTTCCAGTCCGCCGGGCCGACCAGGCTCGGGGGGTTCTGCACCCGGGACCGGTCGACGAGTTCCATCAGCAGGCCCCAAGGGGTGACGAAGTACGTCCACCGGTTCCCGGCCACAAGGGGGCTGTCGGGTCCGACTTCCTTGCGGCCGCCGAGGACCCGAACGCCCGGGATCGTGCCGAGGTGGGCGATCGCCGCGTCGACGTCGTCGACGACGAAGCACAGGTGATGACCGCCCCGGTCGCTGTGTCGAGGGTGCTGGGTCCGCTGGTCCTCGGACTGCCACTCGAAGAGCTCGACGTTCAGGTTCGGCGGGAGCCGTAGCATCGCGAGCTCGAGCGCAGCGTCCGGCGGGACGTCGAAATGCGCCGGCATGAACGACGGGTCGGGACCGCGCTGGGAGCGATAGAGCTCCTCCGCCCCTAGGACCTCGACGAAGAAACGCACCGCCTCGTCCAGGTCTGGGACCGTGTACGCAGCATGGTCCACGTGGCGCAGCCCGGGTAGCAACCGGCCAGTCACCGGAGCGGCCTGGTCGAGGAGCGCACCAGCAGCTGTGGCTGGAGCACCACGTGCTCGACCGGGCCGCCGGTCGCCGCCTGCTCGGCGAGACGGATCGCGATGCGGCCCATCTCGGCGATGGGTTGCTGCACCGAGGTCAGCGGCGGGTTGCTGCGGGCGCCGAGCGGCAGACCGTCGAAGCCCACCACCGAGACGTCACCGGGGACGGACACCCCCCGCGAGCCGAGCGAGCTGATGAGTCCGAAGGCGACCAGGTCGTTGCCCGCGACGACGGCGGTCGGCCGTTCGCGCAGGCTCACGAGCTCTTCTGCGGCACGTTCGCCGGCGCCGGCGCCGATCCCGCTGCTGTCGAGCTCGATCGGCGTCATCCCGTGCTTTTCCGCCAGCGTCCGGTAAGCCTGGCGCCGGTCTGCGGCGGTGTGCGTCCCCGCGATCCCCGAGACGTAGGCGATGGAGGTGTGCCCGAGTCCGAACAAGTGGTCCAACGCGAGCGCGATCCCCGTTGCGCTGTCGACGGTCACCGTGGATGTCTGGTCGCCGGACTCGACCCGGTCGATGACGACAAGCCGCCCTCCGAAGCCCCGGGACTCTAGCTCGGCGGGAAAGACCCGGGCGTAGGGCGCGATCACCGCGAAAGGCGCGTACATCGCCTGCATGGCGTCGAGGTACCGGGCGGTCGCGTCCGCGTCGTTCTCCGTCACGCACAGCACCAACTGGTAGCCACGCTCCCCCGCGGCGGCCGTCATGGCCTTCGCGAGCTCGGCGAAGTACGGGTTGGTGATGTCGGGGATGATCAGCGGCACGAGGGTGCTGACCTTGGTTCGCAGCGCCTGGGCGAGCGGGCTCATCGTGTATCCCATGGAGGCCGCCACCCGGCGGACGTGCTCCCGGGTCTCCGGCTTGACAGCCTCGGGGCGGGAGAACGCCCGCGAGACCGTCGACCTGTGGACCCCGGCTGCCGCCGCGACCTCATTGATGCTGGGTGTGGACACCGGTTCTCTCCTGTCGGCCGTGCGCGTACGCGTCCCAGATGACGGCCATCGTGGTCTCAAGGTCACTGATCCGCGGGAGCTCCACGAAACCACATCCCAGCTGCTCGGCCACCTGGTCGACGAACAGTTTGTACAACGGGTCACTGTCCACGTCGATGAGCGCGGTCTCCGTGACGCCGTCGACGGAGGTGAACGACGCACTCCCGTCAGACCAGATGGTCGCGGTCCCCGCAGCGCCGATCCGCATGAAGGAGCAGTGCCGCTTCAGCGGCGACCCGGGGAACGCATATCCCACCTCGATGGTGGCGATCCGTCCGTCGGCCGTGGTCAGCGTCATAGAAGCGTAGTCCTCGACGCCCCGGCGATGCAGCAACGACGACAGGGCCGCCGTCGCTGCTACCTTCTCCGCACCGGCCGAGCGGAGGAAGAGATCCACGAAGTGGGGAGCGAGGTTGACCATGCACCCGCCGCCGGCGCGCTCGACGTCGACCATCCACGGACTGCCGTTGATGAGGTAGCGCTCGGGCGGGCCCGCGATGAACTGGACGCTCTCGTACACCGAGCGGCCGGCCCTGGCCAGCCAGCGGTCAGTCGGACCTCCCCGCTGCACGAGAGGCACGGCGATCGGCACCCCGGCAGCATCCGCAGCCGCCCGGACGTCGGCCAGCTCCTGCAATGACACCCCGGCTGGCTTCTCCACGACGAGCGGGATGCGCCGAGCGACCAGAGCGAGGCAGACCTCGCGCATCACGTCGTGCGGAACGAAGACGTACGCCAACTCGGCGTCCCCGTGGGCTGCGAGAACTTCCTCCCAGGACGGGTAGAAAGGCGCGTTCCAGAGATCCGCGAGGTGCTCCGTCCGCGAAGGGTCGGGGTCGCTGAACCCCACGACGTCGTGCCGCTCGGCGATCCGGCCCGCGCACAGTGGCATATGCCAGTGCGACGCGCCGAGGACGATCGTCTTGGCCTTGTCGCTCATGTCCGCGCGCCACTGCGGCCGAGTATTTCGTCGGCGAACTCGCTGGCCCCGAGGGCTTGGCGACACCCGGCCAACGCACGATAAATGAGGCCATCGACAGCACCATGAGCCCGGTCAGCGTCTCCGTGCGACGGCTGAGGCAGCGCGTCGTGACGTACGCAGCAGGCACGCAGATCGCCAGGACCGTTGATCATGAACTTCCCAATGAGATCGGTTGCTGAGATCGATTGCAATGATACGGAGGACCATCCTTTGCGTCAACCATGCGTGTCCCCAGCAGGCCGGCCGCTCGGTCCTCAGTTACGGGCGGGCGACGATCTCCCCGGTTGGGCGCGATTCCTCACCGGCCTGTCGGCCAACGACCACTCCGTCCCGGAGTACGTGGCCCACCGCGCCACGCCCTGCTGACCCTGGGTTTGACCGACCAGTCGGCGTTGAAGCGGCATCAGTCGTGCGCCGCGACCCGCGTTTCGCGCCGGTCGCGGGCCGACACCAGGAAGACGACCACCGCGACCGTCATGGTCAGCCCCATGACCAGGCCGATCGGGCCGATCGAGCCGACGCCGAGCAGCCCGGCCACCGGCGCGGTCGCGCCGGCCAGGCCGAAGTTCGCGGCACCCATCAGCGCGGCGGCGGTTCCGGCCCGCTCTGCGTGCGGGGCCATGCCGATCACCTGCAGGCAGGGCCCGACGGCGCCTGCCAGGAGGAAGTAGAGCGCTGTCACGAGGGTCACCGCCACCACGTTCTCGCCGGCGAAGGCCACGAGCAGCAGGGTGAAGCCGAGGACGGCGAGCGCGGGCAGCACGGATCTGAGCAGCCGCCGCGGCCCGATCCGGGTGACGAGCCGCGCTGAGGTCTGCGCCCCGATCACGAAGCCCACCGCGTTCGCCGCGAAGACCAGGCTGTACCGCTGGGCGGAGAGGCCGTACGTGTCCTGGAAGAGGAACGACGAGGAGCTCATGTAGGTGAAGACGCTGGAGACGAGCAGACCACCGGCGAGGGCGGCGCCGACGAAGCCGCGATCCGTCACCAGCACGCGGTAACGCCCGAGCGCCGCCTCCGCTCGCCGCACCGGTGGGGCCGTCTCCCGGATCAGCAACGCCGTGACGGCGAGCACCGCCGAGCCGTAGAGCGCGATGCAGACGAACAGGCCTCGCCAGGGCATGTGGCTCAGCATCAGCGAACCGGCGAAAGGTGCGACCACCGGCGCGAGCCCACTCACCACGGCGAGCCGGGCTGCCATCCGGACGAACAGGGCATCGTCGAAGAGGTCGCGCACCATGGCCAGGGCCACGACGCCGCTGCCGGCGGCTCCGGCGCCCTGCAGCAGCCGGAACACGAGCATGACTTCGACGGTGGGCGCCGCGGCGACACCCAGGCTGCCGACCACGTGCAGGGCGGTGGCCACCAGCAGGGGCCGGCGCCGCCCGATGCTGTCGCTCCACGGCCCGATGGCCAACTGGCCCAGCGCGAAGCCGATGGTGGTGGCCGTCAGCGTGAACTGCACGGCGGCCGCGCTCGTGCCGAAGTCGGCTTGCACGAGCGGGAACGCCGGAATGTAGAGGTCGACGGTGAACGGCCCGAGCGCGACGAGGAAGCCGAGCACGAGCAGGGTGCGGCGTGCGGAATTCACCGGGGGCCTTTTCGATCGGGCAGCCGGTCAACGGCTGCGCACTGCCCCCGGAGGGTCGTTGCCGGCCATTCCGTGCAACGTTCTACAAACAGCGTAGGCGGTCTGGGAAGCCATCGTCAAGGACGCGTCAGGCGGTCGTGCCGCGAGCCATCAGGCGCGGCGCGATGAGGTAGTGCACTTGACGGGTGCGGCCGTCGAGTCGCTCCAGCAGCAACCGGGCGCTGCGGGAACCGGTGAGCTGGGCCGACTGGTCGATCGTGGTCAGCGAGATGCGGCCAATCGTCGACATGTAGATGTTGTCGTACCCGGCGACGCTGAGGTCTTCCGGAACCCGCAGCCCGAGTTCCTCGGCCGCGCGCAGCACGCCCAGCGCGGCGATGTCCGCGCCGGCGAAGATGGCGGTCGGCCGGACGGGACGGGCCAGCGCTTGCCGGGCGGCCTCGTAGCCGCCCTCTTCCGAGTAGCTGGTGACGATGACGTCCGGCTCCAGCCCGTGCCTTCGCATCGCCTCCTGGTAGCCGTCGAGCCGTGGCGTGTGCGACAGGACGTAGGGGCGTTCCAGGCCGCCCGAGGGCTGGCTGGTGTGCACGATGCGCCGGTGCCCGAGGGCCACCAGGTGGTCGACCATGAGGCGGGCGCCGTCGAAGTCGTCATCGACGATCGTGTCGAAGGTGCCGGAGCCGCCGTGCCGGGCCAGCACGACCGTCGGCAGGCTCGCCCCCAGCTTCTCCAGCCACGCCTGCTCCATCCAGGGCGCGATGACGATCAGCCCGTCCACCTGCCGGTCGATCAGGGCCTCGATGCTGCGCTTCTGCCGCTCGGGCGACGGGCCGCCGGCGATCAGGATCTCCTGGTACGGCGTGTGCTCGAGCTCGGCGGTGATGCCGTCGATGATCTGCGGCTGGAACGGCGACGAGAGCTCGATGAGCATCACCCCGACCGTGTACGACCGGCCGCGCATTGCCCGGGCGCCGGTGTGCGGGCGGTAGCCGAGCGCGTCGATGGCGGCGGTGACCTTCTCCCTCATCCCGTCGCTGACCCCGTACGCGTCCCGGACGACCTTGGAGACGGCCGAGACCGACACCCCGGCCTCGCGCGCCACATCCTGGATGGTGACGCGGCGCGCGTCCTGGCTGTCCGGTGTCGAGACCACCCGCCGATCCTACGAGTGCGGCCGTATCCGCGAGAGGAAGGACCGCTCGGCGCCCTCGACCACCCGCGCGGACCCCACCACGGCGAACGAGCCCACCAGCGACCGGTCGTCGGAGTCGAGGCCGACGAAGACGTCCACCGGGGCCGGCTCGACCGCCACCTGGCGGGCGAGATTGGTGTACGCCAGTTGCGAGGCGTCGACCTCGAACGTGACGCGGCGGCTCTCGCCGGCGGCCAGCTCAACCCGGGCAAAGCCGGCGAGCTGCTGGGCGGGCCGGGTGACCGGTGAGGTGTTGACCCGCAGGTAGAGCTGCACCACCGTGGCCCCGTCCCGGGGACCCGCGTTGGCGACGGTGGCGCTGACGTGGGCCGTGCCGTACGCGTCGATGTCGGCACCGCAGTCGAGGTCGCTGAGCGCGAACGCGGTGTAGCTCAGCCCATGGGCGAACGGCCACAACGGCGTCGCCTCCAGGTCGAGATAGTGCCGGGAGACGCCGGGCGGCAACGGGTTGCGATAGCCCGAGCCGGCCTTCTGGTGGTGGTAGACCGGAATCTGGCCGCTGTGCCGGGGCAGGCTGTACGGCATCTTGCCGGACGGGTTGACCACGCCGAAGAGCACGTCGGCGATCGCCCGGGTGCCGAACGGCCCGGCGTACGGGGCGACCACGATGGCCGCGGCGTCCTGGATGACCTTCGGCAACGCGTAGGCCCGGCCCTGCACGAGCACAACCACCAGCGGGGTGCCGGTGGCCGCCACCGCCTCGGCCAGCCGCACCTGCGCGGCCGGCAGGGTGATGTCCGCGGTGTCGCTGGCCTCCCCCTCGGTCCGCTCCCCCGTGAACCACAGGCTGGCCCCGCCCAGCGCCAGCACGACGACGTCCGCCGCCCGCGCCGCCTCGACCGCCGTGTCGAGAGAACCCAGATCCTCGGTCAGGGTGCAGCCGCGCTCGACCCGCACCGTGCGGGCGCGGTCACCGATCTCAGCCGCCAGCGAGGGAGCCACGCGGTCGCCGTCCCACGCTCCGAACAGCGCCGAGTACCAGGCCGACACGGTCTCCTTGGCGCCGTTCATGGTGCCGAGCTCGCCGCGCATCACCGCCTCGTTGGCCTCGCGCCACGACACGTAGGTATAGGTCGGGAACTGGAACGTCGGGGCGTCGGCGTGCGGCCCGATGACGGCGATGTCGAGCCCGCCGGGGGTCAAGGGCAGGATGCCGTCGTTCTGACCCAGCACGATCGAGCGCCGGGCCAGCTCCAACGACAGGTCGGCGCCCTCGCGGGCCGCGGCGGCCACGTCGATGCTTTCCACCGGGTACGGGTGCTCGAAGAGCCCGACCTCGAACTTCGCCCGCAGCACCCGGCGGACACAGGCGTCGACGTGTCGCACGTCGACCGTCCCGCGCTCGACCTCGGTGGCGAGCACGTCGCCGTACCCGTACGGATTGGGCATCTCGACGTCGAGCCCGGCCCGGATGGCCAGGCGGCCGGCCTCGGCCGCGTCCTTCGCGATCCGCTGCCGGTCGACGAGCTGTTCGAGGGTGGTGTAGTCGGAGGAGACGAAGCCGTCGAAGCCGAGCGCGTCGCGCAGCAGCTCCTGCAGCACCTCCGGTGAGGCCCCGGCGGGTACGCCGTCGACGTCGGCGTACGAATTCATCACCGACCGCAGCCCGGCCAGGCGAATCGCCGCCTCGAACGGGTAGGCGAACAGGTCACGCGTGCGCCGGGCGCCGGACTCGAAGGCCGACAGGTTCAGGCCGCCCGGCGGCGCCGCGTATCCCAGGAAGTGCTTGCCGGTGGCCATCACGCCCTGCGAGAGGTCATTGCCCTGCAGGCCGCGCACATAGGCCACCCCCAAGGCCGCACAGAGGTACGGATCCTCACCGAACGTCTCGTGCACCCGCCCCCACCGAGGGTCGAGGGCCACGTCGAGCACCGGTGACAGCGCGTGCATCAGGCCGGCGCGGCGCATCTGCCGCCGGATCAGGTCGGTCATCTCTTCGACGAGGTCGGGGCTCCAGCCGGCGGCGAGCCCGGTGCCGGACGGGAACACCATGTGCCCGCCGTTGAGAAAGCCGCTGAGCGCCTCGGCGTGGAAGAGCACCGGAATGCCGAGCCTGCTGCGGGACAGCACCTGTTTCTGGATGGTGCCGACCATCGCGGCCAACTGCGCCGGGTCGTCGAGGATCAGCTGCGCCACGTGGCCTGGTGGATTGCGGAGCACGTCTTCGGCGCCGTCGGCGTCGGTGCCGTCGGCCTTCACCAGCGACCACGCCATCCGGGCGGTGAGCTGATGGCATTTCTCGGCGGTGGTCATCTCGGCCAGCAGCAGCTCGGCCCGGTGGCCGGCCTCCAGGTGTTCATCGCGCCAGGTGGTGCTCATGCGTAGTCCTCCACACGCCATTCGTCGTGCCAGTCGAGCAGGGCGCGTTCCCCGTCGAATCGGAAAGGTAGCCAGACGTAGTCGGCGATCGATGTGTCGATCTCCGTGAGCTCGGACCACGGGCCGTCGTGATGGCCGCCGAACGGGGCGAACCGCTCGGCGTGCATGGCGATCGCCGCCTCGCTGGAGGCGGTGTAACGCGGCAGCCAGCGGTCGGCCAGCGCGATGTACAGGTCCTGCTTGTGCGGGTGCCGGAAGACCGAGCTGACCTGCGACTGGTAGGAACTGCGGCTCGAGTCGTCGGGGTGCGGGTCGTTGAGGACTGTCCACGGGCCGTGGTAGCCGGGGGCGACGGCGACCTCGGACGGGTTCGGGTAGTAGCCGGTCGTGCCGGAAGTGACGAGATAGTGCCGGCCGTCGCGGGCGAAGTAAGCGGGTGCTTCCCGGACGTACGGCGGTTGCACCAGCGGGAAGTGGGTGGAGTAATACCCGGTGACGCCGGTGTAGTCGTCGGTCAGGTCGGCACAGATCAGTTCGCTGTGCACCCGCTCGAAGTAGTAGTAGCCCTTGCCGTCGGTCGGGTCGACGACCAGGTCGAAGTCCCCGGCGTTCATGCCCAACGGCTTCAGATCTCTCCCGACCATTTCGTACGGGCCCAGAATGTCGTCCGCGACGAGGACGCTCGAGCGTTGCCCGGCCGGAGACATGACCTTGATCCAGCACACGTACCGCCCCGAGCCGCGATGCCGCAGGATGTGTGGCCGGTCCAACGACATGGCCGGGTGCAGTGGTGAACAGGGATCGTCCACGTCGGGCGGGATGATCAGGCCACGGTCGGTCCAGTTGTAGAGGTCGGGTGAGGAGTAGCAGCGGACTCCCCAGTGCCAGATGCCGCTGCCCGGCGTCGAGCGTTCCTTGTTCTCGCCGTACCAGTAGAACGTGCCGTCGACCTCGATGAGCGACCCGCCGTGGGCCTGGATCCGCTTGCCGTCGGTGTCGAGCCAAACCTGGCCGGGCGTGAAGGACTTCCGCATCAGGCCTTCACCAGCCGCACAGCTTGATAGGGCTTGGCCGGCAGCGGTACGACCGCGAGGGTTTCGTACGTGCCGGGCAGCCGCTCGACGGTGCACTCCCACGTGTCCAGGACGTCGACGTGCCAGCGGCCCGGGGGCAGGAGGATATGACGCTCCCGCGGCCGGCCGAGGCCGTAGTAGGTGACGAGGTACTCGTCCTGGACACCGGCCCACGGCAGGTCGTAGTCGGACGGCAAGGGCTCCAGCACACCGGTCGGCGAGGCGGCGACGATCTCGGCCAGGAAGCCGATCCGGCGCGGGCTCGTGCCGGTCAACCGACCGCCCTTGGCCCACCAGATCCTCTCCTCGGCGTTCCAGTAGGTCTCGCCGTGCCCGACGTAACCGCCGCGCAGCGCGCCCTCCCAGAAGCGGCGCAGCATCTCCTCGCCGGTCAGGTTGCCCCAGTCGAACTCGAGGTCGCCCTCGTAGCCGGACTCGTCGATGACCACCGGCTTGCCCCAGCGCTCGCGCCAGCCGGTGACCTCATCGACCCGGCTGTGCTGGACGCTGGCATGGGTGATCCAGGGCCGGGTGTGGTCGAAGTGCTCGATGAAGTTGTGGATGGACACCAGGTGCCCGTGCGGGTCCTCAGCGGTGACGGTCTCGCCGATCCGGTCCCAGTCCGCGATCGTCTTGCCGGGCACCGCGTCGTACTCGTTGGCCAGCGAGAACCAGACGTGCGCGTAGCCGGCCAGGCGCCGCACGACGTACCGGACCACCCGCTCGTCGACGGCCGGTCCCAGATCCGAGAAACCCCACTTGTCGTACGGGTGGAACAGGATGATGTCGGCCTCGATACCGAGCTCGCCGAGTCGGCGCACCTGCTCGTCGAGACGGGCAAAGAACTCGGTGTCGAACCGAGAGTGGTCGAACGACCTGGGGAACGGGAACCGCGACGGCTCCTCGTTGTTGAAGACGAAATGCTTGGGGAACAGGCACATGCGCAGCTTCGTGAAGGGCGACGCGGCCAGCGTCTCCAGCGTCTCCTCCTGCGTTTTGTCGTCCTGGTGGTTCCAGGCGTACGCGGTGGTCCCCCACGGCCGGTAACGGGTGCCGTCCGCGTACGCGAAATGGAAGCCGTCCACCCGGACCGGCCCGTGCGCTCCCGGCGCCGCCGGGCCGACGGTCACCTCGCCCCCGATCCCGTCCAGCGCCGGGGTCGTGGACGAGGTCACGAACTGCCACGTCCCCTCCTGCTCGGCGAGCGCCCGCAGCCGGTAGGTTCCGTCGCCGTCGTAGAAGCCGCCGACCGTCCAGGACCGCTCGCCGCACCGGAACTCGGCGGTCAGCTCGACGTCGATGAACGGGTTCCCGTCCGACGGACCGCTCAGCTGGATCTCCAGCAGTCCCCACCGCGTGGGTGAGCCGACGAGGGTCCACGGCGCCGACGCGTACGGCGCCGATACGCCGACCGCCGACGGCGCGATGGCGGCGGCGTGCGGCCGGAGGATGACCGGTTCCATCAGCGCGTCGATCTCGGCCCAGAACGCCGCCCTGGCCTGCTCGTCATCGCGCAGCCCCGGGGTCACCCGCAGGAAGAACAGGACGAGAAGCTCGCGGACGTCGGCCCGGTCGACGGCCTGCGGCAGGAACCGTTCCAGTACGGCTCGTCCGCCCGGCGCGTCGAGCACCTGCCCGACGGTGATGAAATGGGTCAGCACAGAGACTCCTCAGCGGGGGTGGACGACGACGCGGACCCGATCCAGGTTTTCGACCATGGCGAACGACTCCGCGCGGCCGGACCGGGACGAGGCCACTTTGAGGGACACGTAGTAGGTGCCGGGTTCGGTGAACCGGTGGCTGGCGGTGAGGCCCGCAGTGGCCGGTGTGAAGGTGCCGGATCCGGTGAAGTCCCAGCCGGCGGAGACGATCCTTCCGGCGTCGGGCGGTGTCGCGACCCGGGCCCGGAAGTCGACCTGCTGGCCGGCCTTGACATCGACGCGGTCGCGGCCGCGGACGGTGAGATCGACGACGGGCTGGATGCCGCGCCGCCGGGCGGCCGTCGCCGGGACGCCCACCTGGCCGTCGGTCACCGTGTAACGCGTGGACTGCGGTGGGCGCACGTCGCGCTCGGCCCAGGCCGCGACGTCGCGCAGCGCCTGCTCCACGATCGGGTCGTACGAGACGATCCGGCCGGCCTTGGCCCCGGTGACCGGGCCTTCGAGGTGGTCGGCGTTGTCGTTGTAGTACAGACGGAAGTCGCCCGGGGACTGAACCCGGCGGGCGTACCAGTCGGCGTGCCACGGGTACGCGTCGCTGTCGAGCAGGTTGTCTACCACGATGACCTTGCCGTTGATCCGGCCGGTGTAGGTGCCGCCGCCGGTGACGCTGTTCGCGATCGCCGGGCCGATCAGCAACGGCCGCTGCGGATAGCGGCCGCGCAGCGAGTCGAAGACGTCGTAGCCCTCGCCCGCCGGCGGGACCTGGTGGCGGTAGTAGGAGGGCAGGGCGACGGCCCAGCGATCGCCGGTGCGGGCCAGCTCGGCCCGGACGATGTCGCCGAGCGCCGACTGCTCGGTGCCGAGGTAGCCGGGCTTGGACCAGAAGTCGTCGGCGTACGTGGGATCGAGCTGCTTGATCACGGCGCCGAAGCCGAGCAGGCCGTCCAGCGCCGCCAGGCCGAGAACGTAGTCAGGGTCGGCCCAGGCCTTGAGCGGAACGCCCAGGCTCGTGGCCTCGTGCAGCATCGCCGCCTGCACCGGTGTGAGGCCGGCGTACGGGTTGCCGGAGCCGCCGGGGCGTACGGCGTCCGCGATCCGGCCAGCCACGTCCCGCAGGACCATCCGGGCCTGCGCGCGCACGAAGAAGTTGATCGGGATGGAGGTGGGCACGCCGAGCACAACCGGGACCGCGCCCTCCCACACTCCGGTGGTGTTCTCGATGGCGCCGACGGTCTGGAAGGAGCCACCCGACGGCCCGTACAGGTAGCCGTAAATCCGCCGGGACTCCGACCGGTAGTAGGCGGCCGCCGCGGTCTCGGCGAACTTCGCGGTCGCGGCGGCGTGGCGGTAGCCGCCGGTGCCGCTGGTCTGGACGGTGTAGGCGCCACTGGCGGCCCCGAAGGCGACCGCCCGGTCATAAGCGTTCTCGGTCGAGATCGGGTACGTGTACTGGAAGAACCGGCCCTGCCACTGCCGCGCCGGCGGCAGGTAGATCGTGAACTTGACGTCCGTACCGTCGAAATGCCCGGACACCCGGCGATGCGGGACCGGAGTGCTCAGGTCCTGCTCGCTGTCGATGACAGGGCCGGTGTAGAGCGGGTCGATACAGCCGGGCGTGACCTGAACCGGCCCGCCGGGCGTGGCGGCGGCGCAGTCGGGCGGTGCGGCCGACGCGGCACCGGCCGGGACGAGGATGAGGCCGGCAGTGAGAAGAAGAGAGCTCAGGACAGCTTTCATGTCTGCTCCTGGGGGCGGTAGGTCACCGACCGGACGTGCGGTCCGGCGGTGGCGAGCATGCGGCCGGTGAACCCGGCCGCGACTTCGGTGGAGAGGTAGCGCCCGTCGAGGCGGGCGAGCTCGTGCGAGCCGGCGGACAGGACGATCTCGTCGGGCCCGGCATCGCGTGACGGCGGCGGCACCGCCTCGATCCGCAGGACGGTGTGGCCATCCGCGACGGGGAGCGTGGCGAGGACGGCGCCGAGGTCACCGACGCGGGCCGTCGCCTCGAGCCGGTCGTGGTGGCGGGCCAGGCCGTACGCGTGCCGGTCGTCGATGCGCACCTCGAAGCGGCCCGGGCCGTCCAGCGTCGCCTCGGCGGACCAGCGCAGATCGCGCACCCGGGTGCACCGCAGGCCGCTGCCGTCGGCGACCCAGCGCAGATGCGGCGGTGAGTCGCCGAACACCTCCATGAAGCCGGTGTCGAGCGGTCGGACCTGGTAGCGGTCCTCGTCGACCACCGGCCAGCCGTCCACCCAGTCGATGCCGGCCAGGAACGTCTCCCGGCCCAGGACGTGGAAGCCCGGCGTCCAGCCGCGCGGCCGGGTGCCCAGATAGACGGCGGCCCAGCCGCCGCCCGGCGCGCGGACCAGGTCGGCGTGGCCGGTGTTCTGCACCGGGTGGATGGTGCTGCGGTGGCTCAGGATCGGGTTGGCTGCACAGCCCTCGAAGGGCCCGGACGGGTGTGGGCCGCGCGCGACGGTGACGGCGTGCCCGCGTTCGGTGCCGCCCTCGGCGAGCAGCAGGTACCAGAGGCCGTCGACGGCGTACAGGTGCGGCCCTTCGGCCGCGGCGAGTCCGCTGCCCTGCCAGATCGGGTACGCCGGGGCGAGGAACTTGCCCGACGAGATGTCGAGCGGGGCCTGGCGGATGCCGATCTCGCCCTCCGTGGAGTTCATCGCCTTCCAGGTCAGGTAGCACGTGCCGGCGTCGTCCCAGGCGAGGTCGGGGTCGATGCCGATCGCCTCGGGCACCCGCACCGGCTCGCTCCACGGGCCGGCCGGGTCGTCGGCGGTGACGATCAGCTGGCCGCCGTCGTAGTCGTTGACGTTCGTGGTGACGTAGCGGAAACGCCCGTCGTGGTGCCGCAGCGTCCCGGCGTACAGCCCGGAGGACGCTCGGCCGTCGCCGCGGGCGAACTGGCTGCGGCGGGTCAGGATGTGGCCGATCTGCGTCCAGCGGATCAGGTCGCGGCTGTGCCAGATCGGCGCGCCGGGAAAGTACTCGAAGCTGGAATGGGCCAGGTAGTAGTCGTCATCGACGCGGCAGACCGTCGGGTCGGGATAGAAGCCCGGGATGATCGGCTCAGACATCGGTCGTCGCCCCCTCGGAGCGCGGCACCGGGTCGGCCACGAGCCAGTGGTGGTCGCCGTGCCCGACCGTCACGGGCTGTTCCTGGCCCGGCACGTGCACCTCGGCCGACGCGCCGACCGGCACGCGCACGTCGAGTCGCAGGTGGCCGGCCGAGCGATGCCAGGACACCGAGGCTTTCCCGTACGGGGTCAGATGGGTGGCCGCCGCGCTGGTGAGCTCCGGCGTGGGCCGGGGGTGGACGAGCAGGCGCCGGTATCCGGGAGCGGCTGGCGCCAGACCGGCCACCGTGCGGTGCAGCCAGTCGGCCACCGCGCCCAGGGCGTAGTGGTTGAAGGAGGTCATCTCCCCCGGGTTGATGGTGCCGTCCGGGCGCATGCTGTCCCAGCGCTCCCACACCGTGGTGGCGCCCATGGTGACCGGGTAGAGCCAGGACGGGCACTCGGTCTGCAGGAGCAGGCGGTACGCGACGTCGAGATGGCCCGTGCTGGTGAGGGCGTCGCAGACCAGCGGCGTGCCGACGAAGCCGGTGGCGATCCGGAACCCGCCGTCGCGCACGAGCTCGGCCAGCCGGCGCCCGGCCGCCACGCGCTGCTCCGCCAGCGGCAGCAGGTCCCACTCGATGGCCAGCGCATAGCCGGTCTGCGCGTCGGAGTGGATCCGGCCCTGCGGCGTCACGAAGGCCAGGGCGAAGGCAGCCCGTACTTCTTCGGTCAGCGTGCGGTACTTCTCCGCGTCGGCGGCCCGGCCGAGCAGGCGGGCCGATTCGGCCACGATCCACGACGAGCGGGCGAAGTGGGCGGTGGCCACCACGTCGGGGTCGGCCTTGGCCTGGCCGGGGTGTTCCGGCGGAGCTGTCGGGTCGAGCCAGTCACCGAACTGGAAGCCGCCGCGCCAGAGCCGGTCCGGGCCGGCCAGGGCGGCGACCTTGTCGACCCAGGCGCTCATGCTCGGCAGCTGCCGTTCGAGCACGCCGAGGTCGCCGGTGCGCTGGTAGAGCGTCCAGGGCACGACGGTGGCGGCGTCGCCCCAGGCGGCCGCGGGCGTGCGAGACTCGGGTGCGCGATCGACTTCGGGGACGACGTGCGGCACCGAGCCGTCCGGTCGCTGCTCGGCGGCCAGGTCGGCCAGCCAGGAGCGCAGCAGGCCGGTGGTGTCGTACAGGAAGGTCGCGGTGGGCCCGAAGATCTGGATGTCGCCGGTCCAGCCGAGGCGCTCGTCGCGCTGCGGGCAGTCGGTGGGCAGGTCGACGAAGTTGCCGCGGGTGCTCCAGACTACGTTCTCGTGCAGCTGGTTGAGCTGTGCGTGCGAGGCGGAGAACCAGCCGGTGCGGCGCAGATCCGAGCCGACGACGACCAGCTCGATGTCCTCCTCGCGCAGGACCGGCACTCCGGTGACCTCGGCGTAGCGGAAGCCGTGCAACGTCAGCGAGGGTTCGAGCACCTCGTCGTGGCCCGACAGCACCCAGGTGTCGGTGGCCCGGGCCGATCGCAGCGGCCGGGTGCCCAGTTCCTTGTCCTCCAGCACCTCGGCGTGGCGGACCACGACCGTCGTTCCCGCGGGCAGGTCCCGGACGCGCAGGCGAACCCATCCGACGGCGTTCTGGCCGAAGTCGACGAGCGTCTTGCCGGCCGGGGAGGTCCACACCTTGACCGCGGGCAGCACGCCGGTCGGCCGGATCGGCGGGCCGTCCGGAGCGACGAGCCGCGTCAGATCGCCCTCGACGATGTCGACGCCGGTCGCCGGTGCGTCGTGCGGGCGCAGGTCGGTCGCCTGACCGTCGTACAGGTCGTCGGCCAGGACCTCGCTCGGCCGGGCGTGCCAGGTGCCGTCGGTCGCCAGTACGTGGACGGCGCCGTCGCAGGTGGTGATCTCCAGTTGGGCGAGCAGGGCGAGGCGGTCGCCGTAGATCGCGCGCTGGTTGGACCAGCCGAGCCGGCCGCGGTACCAGCCGTTGCCGAGCACGAATTCCACGGCGTTCTCGCCCGGCCGGATCAGGCTTGTGACGTCGTAGACGTGGTAGCGCAGCCGGTGCTCGTACGATGTCCAGCCGGGCGCGAGGACGGTGTCATCGACGCGGCGGCCGTTGATCGACGGCACGTAGATGCCGTGGGCGGTGGCGTACAGCCGAGCGCTGCGGACCGGCCCGGGCACCTCGACGCGGCCGACGACGACGGGCGCCCGTTCGCCCGGGTCGACCGGGCTGATGAAGCGCGCTGTCCAGTCGACCGTGTCCAGCAGGCCCGCCTCGACGGTGGCCGGTTCGCTCCACGGGCTCCAGTGATCGCCGTCCGCCACCCGGACCTTGACCTCGGCCCGCTCGCGTGAGCGCAACGGCCGGGCCGGCCACGGGACCAGCACCTGCTCGGCGCTGCGCACGGTGAAGACCTCCCCGGCGACCTGGACCTCGTAGGCCGTCTGGCGCCAGCCTTCCTCGGCGCGGGTGACGGTCCACGAGAGCCGGGGAGCGGGGGTGCCGAGGCCGAGCACCGGGCCGGGCTCGGTGCGGTGCTCGAAACGAGGTGCGCTGGGCTGMASCACGGCGCCGCTCGCGCTGACTTGCGCGGGTCGGCGACCGGCGCGGCCATCTGCAGCCGGCGGGTGTATTCGTGCCGCGGTGCGGTCGCGACCTGGTTCGCCGCACCGATTTCGACGATCTCTCCGCGATACAGGACGGCGATGCGGTCGCTGATCTCGTTGACGACGCCGAGGTCGTGGCTGATGAACAGGTAGGCCACCCCGGTCGTCTGCTGGATGTCGCGGAACAGGCGCAACACGCGCGCCTGGGTGGTCACGTCGAGGGCGCTCGTCGGCTCGTCGCAGACGATCACCGCCGGATCCCGGGCGAGGGCGCGGGCGATGGCCACCCGCTGGCGCTGCCCGCCGGAGAACTCCCGCGGGTATCGGTTCGCCGCGTCGGCGGGCAGGCCGACCGCGTCCAACAGCTCTCGCACGCGGGTGCGTCCGCCCTCGACACCGGCCGTGGCCAGCGGCTCGACGAGGATGTCGCCGACCGTCATGGAGGGGTTGAGTGACGAGTACGGGTCCTGGAAGACGACCTGCACGTCGCGGGCGAGCTCCCGGCGGCGGGCCCGGGGGACGTTGCTGATGGTCTCGCCGCGGAACTCGACCGTGCCCTCGCTGACCGGGGCCAGGCCGAGGATGGCCCGCCCGATGGTGGTCTTGCCCGAGCCGGACTCGCCGACCAGGCTCAGGGTCTCGCCGGCGGCGAGGTCGAAGGAGACGCCGCGGATGACGGTGGTCGTGGTCCGCCGGCGGCCGGCGAACCGGACAACCAGGTCGCGGACGCGCAGCAGCGGTTGGTCGGTCATGTCAGATCTCCATCAGCTCGACGCTGCGCGAGGACGAGAGCAGTTCCCGGGTGTACGCCTGTTGCGGGGACTCGAAGATGGCGTCGACGTCGGCGCGCTCGACGATGTTTCCTTCCTTCATCACGCTCACGGTGTCGCACAGGTCCGCCACGACGCCGAGGTTGTGGGTCACCAGGATCATGGCCAGACCGCGTTCCTGGCTCAGTTCGCGCAGCAGTTCGAGGACCTCGGCCTGGACGGTGACGTCGAGGGCGGTGGTGGGCTCGTCGGCGACGATGACGTCCGGGTCGGCGGCGACCGCGCCGCAGATCAGCACCCGCTGGGCCATGCCGCCGGAGATCTCGTGCGGATACAGGCCCATCACCCGCCCGGGATCGGTGATGCCGACCCGGATCAGCAGTTCGGTGATCCGCTCCCGGGCCTGTTTCGCGTCGAGAGTGGTCACCGCGCGCAGCCCGTACGTCAGCTGTTTGCCGATGGTGAAGGACGGGTCCAGGTTGGACATCGGTTCCTGCGGAACGTAGGCGATGCGGCGCCCGCGGGCCGCCCGCATCTTCGCGTCGTCGGCCAGCAGATCCTCACCGTCGAGCAGGACGCTGCCGCCCAGGACCAGCGCCTCGCGCGGGAGGATGCCCAGGGTGGCGAAGGCGATCTGTGACTTGCCGGAGCCGGACTCACCGACCAGGCCGTGGATCTCGCCGCGTCGCACATCCAGGTCGGCGCCATGGACTACTTCCCGGATCTCGCCGCCGGCCATCGGGTAGGCGACCCGCAGTCCCCGGACGGAGAGCACGACGTCGTCCGAGCTCCCGACGACGATCGAGTCCTCTTCCGGCTCCGCCCGCTGGGCCGCCGTCACCGCGGCACGGCGGGCCCGTGGCGACAGTGTCTTGCTGCGGGCCGAGGACTGCAGGACGTCGCTGAGCGCGTTGCCGAGCAGCACCAGGGCCAGGATGGTGAGGCTGATCAGCAGCGCCGGCCAGACCACGGCCCACCGGTTGTTGTAGATGCCGTTGAACGAGTTCTGCAGCACGATGCCCCACGACGCCCCGGCCGGGTCACCGAGGCCGAGGAAGGACACGCCGGCCTCGATGCCGATGCCCGAGGCCAGCACGAACGAGCTCTGGATGATGACCGGCGCCCGTACGGCCCAGAGCACGTGCCGGCCGACGATCCGCAGGTCGGACAGGCCCGCCACGCGGGCCGCGTCGACGTAGAGCTCGTTGCGCACGCCCAGCACGACGTTGCGGACCAGGCGGTAGTAGGTCGGGGCGATCAGCAGGCCGAAGACGGCCATCGCGGCCGCGATGTTCGGGCCGGTCAGGGCGTACAGGGCGATCAGCAGCACGATGCCGGGCAGCGACATGACCACGTCGGAGACGAAGCCCGCCGCGCCCTCGAACCGCCCACGATAGAAGCCGGCCACCAGGCCGCTGGTGACCCCGACAGCCAGCGAGATCACCAGGATGATGGCGCAGGCGAGGACGGTCTGCCGCGAGCCCCACATGAGCCGGGACAGGATGTCGCGGCCGGCGCTGTCCCCGCCGAGCAGGTGCCCGGCGCTGAACGGCGCCGCGTTGGTGGCGTCGAGGTCGGTCTCGGTCGGCGCGTACGGCGCCAGCCACGGGCTGGTCACCGCGACCAGCACGACCAGGGTCAGGAATGCCAGGCAGGCGGCGCCCTGCGGGTTGCGCAGGAGTTGCCGGAACACCCGGCGCCGGGTGTCGCCGACTACGGGTTCGGCGGTCAACGGATCCTCGCCTTCGGGTTCAGCACAGTGGTGGCCAGGTCGCCCAGGAAGTTCACGACCAGCACGATCACGATCGTCACGAGCACGGTGCCCATGACCATGGGCACGTCGTTGACCTGCGCCGACTGGTTGGCCAGCTGGCCCATCCCGGGCAGCGCGAACACCTGCTCGATGAAGACCGCCCCGCCCAGCAGGCCCAGCGTCGTCAGGCTGAGCACGGTCAGACCGGGTCCGGCCGAATTGCGCAGCACGTGCCGGAAGATCACGTGCCGTTCGCTGATCCCGCGGGCCCGCAGCGTGCGGATGTAGTCACGGCCCAGCGTGTCCAGCACCGCGGTGCGGAACTGCGCGGCCGCACTGGCCACCGCGCCGACCAGCAGCGCCAGCACCGGCAGGGTCACCGACTTCGCCCAGCCCGAGACGCTGATCTCGGGCGTGACGTAGCCGGTGGCCGGCAGCACCCGCCAGGCGATGGCGAAGGTGAAGACCAGGACGATGGCGATGATGAACGACGGGATCGCGGTGCCCAGCACGGTCAGGAACTGCAGAAGACGGTCGACCCAGCCGCCTTTGACGGCGGCTGTGACGCCGAGCAGCACGCTGAGCACGATCGTCAGGAGCAGGGTGATGATGACCAGGGCGAGGGTGACCGGCACCCTCGACGAGAGCGCGTCGGTCACGGACTGACCGGTGTAGAACGACTCGCCGAGGTTGCCGGTGACCGCGTCGCGCAGCCAATGCCAGTACTGCACCAGCAGCGGCCGGTCGAGACCGAGGGTGACGACCTCACGCTGGACGTCCTCCTGCCGGGCGTTCAGGCCCAGCACCGCCCGGGCGATGCCCTCCCCGTTACCGAACATCAGCGTGAACGTGGCGAACGTGACCACCAGCAGCACGGCCAGCGAGCGCGCGAGGTTCTTCAGCAGCGTGAGCGTCATCGCACGTCTCCCGGCTACTTGAAGTCGCGCAGCTTCGGGGTCAGCGCCTCGACGTCCGAGACGTGGTCGATCTTCACGTCCGGGCTGTGCGCGTAGAACCCGTCGGGGTTGACCATCGGCGCGAACCAAGCCTGCGCGACGATGTACTTGTTGATGTCCTGCTGCGCGGTCTTGCGGGTGGCCTCGTCGCCGGTGAGGATCTTCTTCCACAGGCCGTCGACGGTGGCGTCGGGTTGGTGCTCGAGGTTCCAGTAGCCGGTCGAGCGCACCACGATGTCGATGTCGAGCAGCGACTGGCCGAAGTTGCCGAGCTGCCACAGAACCACCGGGTAGGTGCCGCTGAGCAGGTCACCGATCGCGTTGGCACCGGAGAGCGGCACCTGCTTGACCTTGATGCCGAGCAGGCCGAGCTGCTGCGTCACGTACGGCATGAGGGTCTCGTGGTTCTGACCGGCCATGGTCGGCAGGCTCAGGTCGAAACCGCTCGCGTAGCCGGCCTCGGCCATCAGGGCCTTGGCCTTGGCGACATCGAAGGGGTACGGGTCCGTCATGCCGTCGAGGTACGCGTCGCTGCCGGGCCGGAAGATCTGGTACGCCGGTTTGCCGTGACCCTGGTAGAGGTTCTTCACCATGGCGTCACGGTCGAAGACCATGTTGATCGCCTGGCGCACCTTCAGGCTGCCCAGAGCCGGGACCTTCTTACCCAGGTGATCGGTGAGCAACAGGCGCGTCGTCTGGCCCTGCATCGCCACCATGTCCAGGCCGGAGGCCTTGACCTCGTTGTAGCTGGCCGCCGTGATCAGCGAGCCGTCGACCTGCTTGGTCTTCAGGGCGCTGACGGCCGCGGTCTCGCTCTCGATGACCTTCAAAACCAGTTTCTTGTACGGGTAAGCGGCAGTGTTCCAGTGGCTCTCGTTCTTGGTGAACGTGTATACCGAGCCGCGGGTGGTGGCGGCTTCGTCCAGGACGTACGGGCCGGATCCGACCGGTTTGTCGTTGACCTTGCCGGAGTCGAGCAGCGCCTTGGTGGTGATCTTCGGGTTGCAGACCCGCTGAATGATCATGGGCTGCGGGTCGGGCCATGTGAGGGTGATGTTCTGCGCGTCCGGAGCGTCGGTCTTGAGGCCCTTGTAATCGCCCTGGGACCCGCCGTGCGAGGTGAGGTACTGGAAGGTCGCCGCGATCGCTGCCGAGTCGACCGGTGTGCCGTCGGAGAACTTCTGGCCCTCGCGGATGTGCGCGGTGAACGACTTGTTGTCGGCGCTGACCGACCACTTGTCGGCGATGTCGGCCTCCGGCTTGCCGAAGGCATCGCACTTGATCAGGGTGTCCCAGATGGCTTCCGGTCCCCAGCCCTGATATCCCGGCTGGTTCGAAGGATCCCAGCCGGTGATGTCGGCCGACATGGCAAGCGTGAGCGTGTTCTTGGTGGCGCCGGCGGACGACTCGGCACCCGGCGCCCCTTCTCCGGTGCACCCGGCCAACAGCGCGGCGAGCGCCACCGCCGAGACGGCGAGTGCTGACTTACTGCGTCGCATGAGGAACTCCTTCGAGGGTGCCGCAGACGGGGCACTCGGGCTTCGAGGGGAGGAACGTTTGTGCAACGTTCTACGCGGCACTGTAGGGACGTGCGTCACAGCCCGTCAATAGCCCTGCCGAAACCCCTGGGTAACTATTTTGAAACGAGCCAATTATCGCGCCGACTCTTCGTAGAACGTTGCACAAAGCCCGAATTGTCAGTACGCTCCGCGACGTGGCAGACCCCGAGGGAACCGAACGCACCACCATCCAGGACGTCGCCGCCGCCGCCGGCGTCTCAGTCTCGGCGGTCTCGAAGGTGCTGCGCGGCGCATACGGAGTCAGCCCGCAGATGCACACCCGGGTAACCGCCGCGATCGACCGGCTCGGCTACCGCCCGCACACCGGCGCACGGGCGATGCGCGGCCGCACGTACACCGTCGGCGTAGTCCTCGTCGAACTCACCTCGCCGTTCCAGACCGAGGTGGCCAAGGGCATCAGCGACGCGCTCGAAGACACGCCATACCAGGACATCCTCGTCACCGCCGGCGCGACCCCCGAGCGCCAGAAAAGCCGCATCGAGGCCCTGCTCGACCGCCACGTCGACGGGCTGGTGCTGATCGCGCCCTGGATCGAAGTCGGGTGGATCGAAAAGATCGCGCAAGCCCTCCCGGTGGTAGCCGTCGCCCTGCACGGCACTCCCCGCAACTTCGACACCGTCGTCGACGATGAACGGCTGGGCGCCCAGCTGATGGTCGACCATCTCGTCACGGCCGGGCACCGGCAGATCGCGCACACCAGCTTGCCGCGGGCCGCGTTCGAGGACACGTTCGTGCTGTCGCACACGGCCCGGCGCCAGGGGTACGAACAGGCGATGCGCGGCCACGGCCTCCGACCGGACGTCATCGAGACCTGGCTGTCGGAGGAGGGCGGCCATCAGGCCGCCCAGCAGGCCTTCGATCGGGCCCGCCCACCGACCGCGATCTTCGCCGGGGCCGACATCGCCGCGTTCGGCGTGCTGCGTGCCGCCGAGGAACGCGGGTTGCTGGTGCCGGAGGACGTGTCGGTAGCCGGCTACGACAACATCTACACCTCCACGATCAACCGGGTCTCCCTGACCACCGTCGACCAGTCCGGCCACGGCACGGGCGCGGAAAGCATCCGTCTGCTGCTCGAACGTATGGAAGGCCGCGCCCAGCCCCGGCAATTCGTCGTGTCCCCGCACCTGGTGACCCGCCGGACCACCGCGGCCCCGTCCGGCACCGGGATCAGCAACCGTGGGCGCACGGTCAGGGGCGAAGGAGAATCTTGAGTGCCTCATGCTGGCCCATGGCCCGGATCGGCGTCCGGGGTCTGCTCGAGGCTGACCGTACGGTCGAGACATCGCCGGGCTTGACACCCGTCACTGTCCGTGTGCGTGGACAGGCTCGATGACCCACTTTTCGCCGGCGAAGCGCCAGAACAGCGAGACGGCTTGCGAAGCAGGACGCACGATCCGATCGTCCCGGCCCGTTGCGGTGCATTGTTCTGCCGCCGACCGAGCGCCGTTGGTGAGTCGGCCGGTTTGCGCCGGCGGTCGGCGTTCGTGTTGTCGTTACAGCAGTCCGGCGAGCTTGTACAGCACCAGCGACCCGGCGACGGCGACGTTGAGGCTGGCCCCGGTGCCGACCATCGGGATCTCCACGGCATCATCGAGGAGGTCGAGCGCCTCGGGCGGGATGCCGGTCGCCTCGTGCCCGAGCACCATGATGGTCCGGCGCCGGGCCGCAGGCAGGTCGGCGAGCCGAATCGCTTCGTCGGCCAGTTCCACCCCGAGGATGCTCGCCCCGGTCTGGCGTTCGTCGGCAAGCCAGCGCAGTGGACTGCCCACGCGGTGTACGCAGGCGGGCTGCCGCAGCGTGTTGCCGCGGGCGAGGGCCGCGTCCACCCAGCCGAACGGGGGCACCGCGAGGCAGGCCCCGACCGCGTCACAGGTGCGCAGCAGCGTGCCGAGGTTGGCGTCGTGCATGGGCCACAGGGCTGCCGCGACGAGATGTCCCCAGCATTTGTGCCGGCGAGGACGCCGGGCCGAACGGATCTCCCGAGGGGTCCGGACCCGGATCGCGGGTCTCACCGCAGGGGAGCAGACGCGCTCCAGCTTTCGAAGATCATGTGGGACGTGCTTCTCGGCGCACGCGAGCCATCGACAAGCGGTGGGTAATTCCGATCAACAGGATACAGCGTCGCACTGAGCCACCAAACCGAGATCAGGCGACCGGATTTGCCGCGAACCGCTCGGCAAACCGGTCGTCACACGCCGTCAAGCCGCTTCGACAGTCCGCAGGCTCGTGCGGCCCCGGACCTGGGTGAAAGGTCACCCATATCCAGCGCTGGCGGATCCGAATCACCTGAGTTTCCGCCCGCCGTAGGTCCAGGCGCGCAGCACCCCTTCGACGGGGCCGTAGCGGAATCGGCGCATCCACCAGGCGCTGGCCGCCAGCTGTACCAGGAAGATCATCACCGCGATCGTCAGCGTCTCCGCCGGTGACGTGCGGCCGGCGAGGCCGAGCCCGACACCAGTGAAGACGAGCACGCACAGCAGCGACTGGCCGAGATAGTTCGTCAGTGCCATCCGTCCGGCCGGCGCCACCACGTCCGCGATCCGCGTGCGCCGCTGGAAGAACCGGAGCAGCGACGCGGCGTACGCGGCGGCCAGGAACGGCGCGGTGATGATGCTGACCATCAAGCCGGTCAGGTTGGCCGTGCCGGCACCGACCGCGAAGATGACCGCGCCGGCCAGTCCGATCGGATAGCCGGCGCGCTCGCAGCGGCGCAGCAGATCGCGGTGCGCGGGCACGTCGGCGAGCAGGCGGTGCTTGCCGGCGGCGAGACCGACGAGGAACGCGGCGAACGCCAGGGGCCCCTGCACGGCGAGCCCACCGAGCATGGCCGGCATTGAGCGCAGATGTTCCACGACGACGTCACCGAACCCGCCCCGCAGAGCCAGGGTCGAGCGCGCGCCGGCCTCCACCGCCCCGTCCGCGACCAGGGTGACGTCGAGGACGGCGGCTACCCCGACCGCGAACCCCATCACCCCCACGATCGTCGCCGCCACCGCTATCGCCGTGTGGGGCGAGATCCGCCGGACCACCAGCAAGGCAAGAACAAGCAGCGCGTACGTGGTGAGGATGTCGCCGTGGAACAGCAGCACCGCGTGCAGGACGCCGAGGACGAACAACCCGGCGAGCCGCCGCAGGAACGACGGCACGAACGCCGTATCGCGCCGGGCGGCCGAGTCGAGCTGCAGGGTGAAGCTGTAGCCGAACAGGAACGAGAACAGCAGGTACGCCTTCATCGCGAACAGCAGCTCGACCGCGCCGGCGACGAGGCGGTCGAACGTGCCGTGCGCCGGATCCTCGACCAGATGGAACGAGAACCCGGAGCTGAAGAACGCGATGTTCACCAGCAGGATGAGCAGCAGCGCGCTGCCCCGCAACGCGTCCACCACGGTGATCCGTGCACTGTCGACAGTGTTTTCGATCGATGACGGTCTCATAGGAGCAAGACTCGCGGCCGTCGTTGCCGCCGTGGAGTACTTTCGTCACACGATCTGTCGTGACGAAAGTCGGCGGAGGTGCCGATCATCGGGTGTGCCGAGTGCGGAGGCGACCTCCCCGCGGGCGACGGCCGGGGGCGGCCCCGGCGATACTGCTCGCGCCGCTGCCAGGCCCGTGCCTATCGCCGGCGCCGTGACGACGGTCGGCCGAGGGTGATCCCTGCGGCTTCCCGGCACGACGCCGAGAGCCTGGTCGCCCTGGCGGTCGTGCTCGCCGACGAGGCCGGGCTGGAAGCCGTCTCCGTACGGGTTCTCGCCGCGCGCGCTGGCCTCCCGGTCCATCTGCTCTACCGTCAGGTGCGCAACCGCGCCGGCCTGCACGCCGCCATGGCCGAGCACGTCATCGCCGAGCGCACCCCGCGGCCCGCGACCAGGCCGGGTGATCCTCGGGCGCATCTGCGCCGGCTCGCCCACGAGGAGTGGGCCATGTACCGCCGGCATCCCTGGTTACTGATGGTCCTCGCCACCGACCGGCCACCCACCGGCCCGGCCGTCCTGGCCATGGTCGACCGCGTCGTGGCGGTGCTCGCCGAGGCCGGCTTCGATCCGGCCGAGGCGTTCCGGGTCTATCTCGTCCTCAGCGGCTACGTGCAAGGTATGGCGCTGCTCATCGACCGCGACCCGGGCGGCGCTGGCCGCGGCGCCGAGTCCCGTGCGTGGCGCTCGGCTACCCGGCGCTGGCTCGAGGCGACCGGCAATCTCCAGCGGCGACCCTGGCTCGCCGCGGCCGGCCGGACCGACCCCGGCACCGACCTCGATGCCTGGTTCGAGTTCGGGTTGGACCGGATGCTCGCTGGCCTGCTCCCGTGATCCGAAAGGCCTCAGCCGCGCAAGCCGACGACCGCGATCAGGCCGTCGGCGAACGTGCGGCGTCAGTGTCTCGAAGAACGGCGCTGGGAGCACCGTACGCTGGGCGACCGATACCGAAATGCACGATCTCAGTCGGGAGAGCATCGGCGATCGCCGCCGGCAGGAGTACCGGCGACAATGGCGATGTCTTCCGTGTCGTACCTGCGCCGTACGCTGTGCGTTGATGGTTACGCGAGGTGTTGAAGGCACTTACCAGGGAGCGCTTCGGGCTTTTCAGAATCCGATGCTGGCCTTGCTTCATCAGACGCACGCGCCGTTCGTGGTGACGGTGTTGGCGATGGTCTTTACCGCGGAGCGCCCGACGGTTGCGGTGGCGGACGCGCATGCGGAGATCAACGACGCCCTCGACCAGCTGCGGTCTGCGGGCTACGGCGACGAGGAGAGCCAGCCGCTGCCAGCGGGAAACGCGCGTGATCTCTGCCGGCAGTGGGTGCAGGCGGGGTGGTTGGTGCGACAGGTGTCCGACGACGATGTCGAGGTGTACCGGCTTTCGGCGTATGGCGTCGGTGCACTCGAGGTCGCTGGACGGGTCGGCGGAGCACGCACGAGGGTGTCGGAGTCGCGGGTCAGGACGTTGCTGGAGGCGATCGAGCGACTGGCGCAGGACGCTGATCCGGACCTGATGTCGCGGATGGTGCGCCTACACGAGGAGATCCAGCAGCGGCAGAAGGAGCTGACTCGGCTCGAAAAGGGTGGCGCCGTCGAGACTGCCGCCGACGAGCAGCTGCTTGAGGCGGCCGAGAATGTGCTGCACCTGTCGCGGGAGCTACCCGCGGATTTCGCTCGCGTGGCTGAGTCGATCAAGGCCATTCAGCGCGACGTTGTCGCGGAATTGCGGCACGACGTGCGACCTACCGGTGAGGTGCTGCGCGAGTATCTCGCACGCGGCCAGCGGATCCTGGATGCGACACCGGAAGGTCGCGCGTTCGCGGGGGCGCTGCGCCTGATCGGAGACCCGGCGCAGATCGACGACCTGTGGGGCCAGCTGCGCACTGTGCTGCGGCACAGGTTCACTGAGCTGCTGCCGGAGCAGCAGCGGCGCGAGCTTACCGAGATATCTCGGCGGATCCAGCAGGGGGTCAAAGAGGTGCTGGCCGCCCAGCGGCAGGCATCGCATGTCATCACCAGTCAGGTTCGCAACCATGATCCGATGCGGGATCGCCAGGTGGACGAACTGCTGAGGGACGTGATGTCGGGCCTGCACAGGTGGGTTCCCGGCTCTCGCCGCGGCGAGGCCGTCGAGCCGCTGCGTCGCCTGCCGGTTGCCGACGTCGGACACCTGCGTCAGCGGATGAGTGACCTGCGGCCACCGCAGCCTCCCGCGCCGTTGCGGGACTGGGACGAGACTGAGGACATGTCGGCTGCGGACACGCGGGCCTGGGGCGGCCCTCGTTATGCCGAGTTGCGTGCGCACCTGGAAGCGTTCGCGGGCGGGGCGGCGAGTGTGGATGTTGTGGCCGCGTTCGGCGCAGCAAGCGAGCAGATTCAACGGCCGGTCGATCTGCTCGGCCTGCTGGAGATCGCACATGGCGCCGGGATGACCGAGACAGCCGAGGTCGTGATGGTAGACACGGTGCGACCCGATCGGACCCGCCGACGGTTCGCTCTTGGCAGTGTGGTGGCGGCGAATCCGGCGAGCGCGGACCGGAGCGGTGGAGATGAGTGAGCCGGTTGGCGTCGACGACGGCTGGTCGGCGGGCGTGACGGCCGGGTTCATCGACCCGGTTTCGATGGAGGAGGATCCAGCCGAGCTGTTCGCCGGTGACGCGGGCACGTTGGACGCGGACGTACGCCGGGTGCTGGTCCAGTTGTTGCGGCGCAAGTTCCTGCTCGCCGAGAAGAACCCGGCGCAATGGCGCACGCTGCTGGAGAACCAGCAGATCATCGAATCGCGTATGCACGACCTGTTCGTCCGCCTCGTGGTCGACCACGATCGAGGCGTCGCGTACAAGCAGCAGGTGCGGTCGGTGGAGCTGGATGTGCCGATCCTGCTCAAGGACGACCCCTACAACCGGGCCGAGACTCTGGTCCTGGTATACCTTCGCACCGTTTTCCAGCGAGAACGCGGCACGGGCGAGACATCCGCGCGGTTGGACATCGAGGAGCTGGAGCAGACCGTGCTGACCTATTTCGACCCGCACGACCACAACCTGGCCCGCCGCCAGCAAGAGGTTCGCAACGCGGTGCAGCGGCTGGTCACCGAAGGTCTACTCGCGGAGGAGTCCGCGGGCCGGTATCGGATCACCCCGATGGTGGAGGTCGTGCTGAGCACGGAGAAACTCGCCGAGCTGGACCAGTGGCTGCGCGAACAGAACGAGGCCACGGCGTGAGCATGATCGACACACTGTTCGGGCTGGTCCCGGCGGCGTCGAGAGGTCAGCAGTGGGTGGCGCGGGACCTGCAATTGGTCAACTGGGGCGGCTACGACGGATATCACCACCTGCGGCTCGCGCCGGGCGCGACCCTGCTGAGCGGAGGTTCCGGATCAGGCAAGTCGACGCTGATGGACTCGTACATCGCGTTGCTCATGCCGCACTCGACTCCCTTCAACGGTGCGTCCAACGGCGGAGTGGTCGGCAGGCCCCGGGGCAAGGACCAGCGCAACATCCTCTCGTACGCGCGCGGCAAGCTCGACGAGTCCCGCACCGACGGTGAGACGAAGTTGCGGGTGTTGCGCGGCGACGGCCGCGACACCTGGTCCGCCATCGCGTTGACCTGGGTGGACCACACCGGTGCCGAGTTCACCGCGCTGCGGGCCTGGTACGTTCCGTCGTCTGCTCGCAGCCTGGACGACGTCGTGGCGGTACGCGCCACCTGTGACCACGGATATCAGCTGCGGGCGCTGGAAGGCCCGGCGGGCAAGAAGCTCGCCCGTGCCGAGGTCGTGGCAACCGGTTTGATCTGGAGCGAAACCGACCGGGACTTCACCGCGCGTCTGCACACCACGCTCGGCATCGGCGCCGCGGGCGACGGGCACAAGGCGGTCGCGTTGCTGGGTCGGATTCAGTCCGGTCAGCAGATCACCACGGTCGACGCTCTGTACAAGACGATGGTCCTGGAGGAGCCGTCCACGCTGGCCACTGCGGACGCCGTGGTGCAGCAATTCGACGAGCTGTCCGGCACCCGCGCCAGGATGATCACAGCCCGCCAGCAGGTGAAGGCGTTGACCCCGATCCGCGAACACCGGCGAATCATCGACGAAGCGGTGGACCGGTTGCGCTCGATCGACGAGATCGGATCCTTCACCGATGCGGCGTCCCCGGCCGCGTTGTGGCGTCATCAACGCCGGCTCGACCAGTTGCGCTCGGCGGAGGAGGTCCTGGACCAGCGGCACCGCAAGGCCCAGGAGGAGCTGGCGGAGACGAACGCCCTGGTCACCGCGACCGAGGCGCAGCGCGACGGGGTAGCCGACACCATTCGCGCGTCCGGCGGCGACCGCATGGAGACCGCGCAACGGGAGATTCGCGTCGTGGAGCAGCGGCTGGGAGACGTCGAACGCGCTCGGGAGCGACTGGACCGGGCGCTGGTCACGATCGGCGCCCCGGTCTCCACCGGTGCGGATTTCGCTGCACTGGTGGAGACGGCGCATCGCTCTCTGGCTGACGTCGACGCCCGGAGGACTGCTCAAAACGCGTACGCCGAGGCGGTGGCGGGAAAGAAGGAGGCCGAGCGAGAGCTGCACGGGCTACGCGCCGAGCGCGACGCGGTCAAGGGCCGCCGGGGCAACATCCCGACTGACCTGCACGCGGCGCGGGCAGCGTTGGCCGAGGCTGCCGGAGTCAGTCCCGAGGAACTGCCGTTCGTCGGCGAGCTGATCGAGGTGCGGACGGAGTTCGAACCGTGGCGCGAGGCGTTCAACCTGGCGCTCGGCGGCTTCGCTACCCGGATGCTTATCGACATCGGCCGGCTGAACGCGTTCCGCGAGGCGATCAACTCGGTGCCGACCGCGAGGCGGGTCCAGTTCGAGGGCGTGCGCACCGGGCTGCGTGACGAGGTCGGACTTGACGGCAACACGCTCCCCGGCCGGCTCGACTACCGGCCATCGCCGTTCACCGCCTGGCTCAAGGGCGAACTCGCCCGCCGGTTCGCCTTCGTCTGTGTCGACACGCCCAGGCTGCTGCCGCAGTATTCCAAGGCGCTCACGATCACCGGCCAGACGTCGGAAGGTGGCCGGGGCGCGCACGGCGGCCACGGCCGGGCCAACATGCTCGGCTTCACCAACAGCAGGACGCTCGCCGACCTCGAAACCCGGATCAACCACGCACGCGAACGCCTTGACGACGCTGCCGCGAGGGCTTCGACGGAGGAGGAGAATCTCAACTCGGTCGAAGCCAGACGCACGACCTACCAGACCTTGACCGAGCTGTCCTGGGACCAGGTGGATGTCGACGCCGTCCGGGCGGAACGGGGACGCTGGAGCCGCATCATCGACGAGATCCGCACGGGCAACCCGGAGATCGATCAACTGCAACGCCAACTGGACTACCTCAAGCAGCAGGTCAGGGATCTGACCGAGCGTGTCGGCCAGCAGAAGGACACCCTGAAGGTAGCCGGTGAGTCATGGGCGTCGACTGTCGACGCGGTGGACAGCGCCCAACTGGCGCTCGACAAAGCCGCCGAGTCAGGCGTCGACCTCAGCCAGGAACACCGCGACTACCTGGAAACCCTTTTCGACAGCAACACGGACAGCACCAGCCCGACGGACGCGCTCGCGCAGTTCGACGCGGGCGTGAAACGCGCCACCGAGCGGCTCGACACCGACCGGCGATCCGCGACGGAGTCGATCGGCCGGTCGAGGAAGGCGCTGCTCGATACGTTCTCGACCTTCCTCGAGCGCTGGCCGAACCCGAACCTCGGCATCGACCCGGATGCCTCTTACCGCGACTTCGACCACTTGCTCACCGACCTGCAGACCAGTGGCCTGCATGAGCTGGAGACCGAGTGGCGGGACAGTCTGCTCAGCCTGTCCGGCAACGACCTGACCGGCCTGGACAGCGAGCTCGCCGCCGCTGTCCGGGAGATCCGCGACCGGATCGATCCGGTCAACCGGATCCTCGCCGAACTGCCGTTCGCCGACGACAAACACCGGCTGCGCATCGATCCGCAGGAGAGCCACTCCACGGCGCGTGCTCGGTTCCGCAAGGAGCTGCGCGACGTCCGTGCCTTCATCGATCAGGCTGCGACAGAAGACGACCGGGAACGCGCCTACCATCGGATGGCCAAGGTGATCGACCGTCTCCGCCGCACCGCGCCGGATTTCGCCGACCTCGTCGACGTGCGCAACCACGTCCGGATCAGTGCCGAGAAGATCGACCTCGATGGTAGGCACGTCGCCGTCTACGACCACATCGGTGAGAAGTCCGGCGGCGAGTCGCAGGAGCTCGTCGCGTTCATCGTCGGCGCCGCACTGCGGTACCAACTGGGCGATGCGGGCGCTGCCCGTCCCCGCTATGCCCCGGTCTTTCTCGACGAGGCGTTGATCAAGGCGGATGCGCATTTCACCGGCCGCGCCATCGGCGCGTGGCGCGGGTTGGGCTTCCAGCTGGTCATCGGCGCCCCGAACGACAAGCACAGCGCGATCGAACCGCACGTGGACGCGGAGTACGTGATCCTCAAGAACGCCCACGGCCGATCTTGGGCGAAGCTCCTGGTCGGTGTTCCGGACGCATGAGCGCACTCGTCACCCCACAAGAAGCCGTCGCGGCTGTTCGCGGCAAGGTCGAACAGAGGTGGGCGGAGGCTGTGTGCGCGGAGCTCGGAGTCGGCGACCGAGTCGAATTCTCCGTTCGGCTCCGCCCAGGGGTGAGGACGGGCAAGGCCGTTGAGCGGCTCGGGCACACCACCTGGCATGGCTGGCACATGCAGTGGCGCGACTTCTCCAGTCGGCTTCCCGCTGGCGTGGAAGTCGTCCGCACTGCGGTGACCATCCGAGGAGTCGCCGGCGACTTTCCGGCCGTGCTCAACGCAGACCTGGACGGCGCCGCCACGCTTATCGCCGACACCCATGACGATGCTGAACCGGCGACCGTGGAACTCGGCCAGGCCCGTGCGCTGGCATCGACCCTGCGATCCGCCGGCGCCACCCTTACCCCGGCCACGCTGCGGGCTGTCCACGGCCTTCCAGCTAACGACGTAGACGTGCTGATCAACGCAGTGGCCTGGCTACGCCGGCACCCCGACGCGGGCAACTGGACACTGCGGCAACTTCCGGTGCCCGGAATGCACACCAAATGGCTCGACACTCACGGCGCGCTGCTGCGCGACGTCGCCGGACGCGATGTCCGCGACGAAGTCCGGCCCCGGCTGACCGTCATTCATCTGACCTATGTCGACCTGTGCCACGCAGCGTCGGGCCGACGCAGGCACGACGCCTGGACCACCGGGGACGTGCACGACATCGCCTACCAGCCGCGCGTAATCCTCGTCGTGGAGAACCGCGACTCCCGCCTCTGGTTCCCGCCGGTCAGCGACACGATCGTGGTCGAGGGTGGCGGCAAGGCCGCAGCCGCCCTCCTCGCGAACGTGCCCTGGATTCGCTCCGCAGATCACGTCGTCTATTGGGGCGACATCGACGCGGACGGGTACGCGATCCTCGACCATTTCCGCGCCGCGCTCGCCGTGCCCGCGCCGGACGGGGCACCGGCCAAACATGTCACCTCCATCCTCATGGAAGCCACCGACCTGCACCACTACTCCCAACATGGCGTCAACCACGACAAGGCGGGCCGGCCCATCAAGCCGTCACCGGAGCTCTTGCCGCACCTGACCGAAGCCGAGACCATCGCGTACAACACCATCGCCACCGCGGGCCCCACACCGTTTCGCCGAATCGAACAAGAAGCCATCCCCCTGACCCACGCCGCAACTCGCCTGCTGGGGATCTTGGAAGGTCGGTACTGAACGGGTGTAAGCGCTTTTGGCTCGCGTAGGCACAGCGCAGGGCCGACGGCGAACTACGGCCCGGATCCGCAACCGGGCCGAGCTGAATGTCTGCATCCGGGCTTCGAGCGCACCGGCGCCCGGACACGGCCGATGACAGTGCGTCACTCAAGCAGCCGCAAGTCGGCGAAGTCTTTGATGCGATCCTGCCAGCCTTAACAGAAGTACGGTTCTGGGAACTATACTTCTGTAACCCGCTCAGATCTGGAGGGCTGCGCGCATGGACAAGCCACCCCGCATCTTCGGCCGCGCCCGCGAGTGGGACGGCCTCGCCGCCTTCGCGACCCGGTCCATCAGCGCAACAGCGGGCGGCGCGTCGTTGGGTGTGGTGAGCGGCCGGCGCCGTCAGGGCAAGAGTTTCCTGCTGCAAGCGCTGGCCGAGGCCGCCGGAGGCATGTATTTCGCCGCTACCGAGGCCACCGAGGCAGAGTCGCTGCGGCTGTTCACCGAGGCACTCGCGCGGCATACCCGCGAGTTCATCGAATCGCCGTTCCGGGACTGGAACGACGCGATAGCGCACATGTTCCACAGTTTCAGTGACCGCCCGAGCATCGTCGCGATCGACGAATTCCCGTTCCTGTCCAAGACATCACCGGCCCTGCCGTCGATCATTCAACGCGAGCTCGGCCCAGCAGGCAGCGGCCGGACGAGCTCAGCACGACTGGTGCTGTGCGGATCAGCGATGTCAGTCATGGGAGGCCTTTTGGCGGGGCAGGCGCCGCTGCGCGGCCGGGCAAGCCTCGAGCTCGTCGTTCAGCCGTTCCGGCATCGGGAATCGGCCGAGTTCTGGGGCATCACCGACCCCAGGCTCGCCGTCTTGGTCCATGCGGTCGTCGGCGGTACTCCGGCCTACCGCTCCGAGTTCACCCAGGGAGACGCCCCGGCCACGATCGAAGACTTCGACGCCTGGGTGATTCGGACCGCCTTGAACCCGCAGACGCCACTGTTCAGGGAAGCGCGATATCTGCTGGCAGAGGAGTCCGCTATCCGCGACCCCGCCCTCTACCACTCGGTACTGGCGGCGATAGCCGGCGGCAACAACACCAACGGCGGGATCGCCAGTTTCATCGGGCGAAAATCCGACCAGATCACGCATCCGCTCAACGTCCTGGAGGACTGCGCGCTGATCGCCCGCGAACCGGACATGCTCCGGCCAGGCCGCGCCCGGTACCGCATTGTCGAACCACTGATCACCTTCTACGAGGCGATCATGCGTAAACGCTGGGCCGAACTGGAGATCCACCGCGCCGAGCAGGTCTGGACGACAGCCAGGCGGACCTTCCTCGCCCAGGTCGTCGGACCGCATTTCGAGGCCCTGTGCCGGGTCTTCGCTCTGGAGTCGGGCTACGCCCTCTTCGCCGAGCAGCCCTCAGAGGTCGGATCCGGCACGGTCAACGACCCGGTGAACCGCACCCAAATCGAGATCGACGTCGTCGCACTGTCCGCGCAGGAGGCGAACGGTCCACGACGCATCGTGTCCTTGGGCGAGGTCAAATGGGGCGAGGTCATCGGCCATCACCATCTCCAGCGCCTGGCAGCGGCGCGCGACCTACTGCGGCAGAAGGGCTTTGACACCGAAACCACGGTGCTCGCGCTCTATGGCGGCGCCGGCTTCACCGCCGAACTGACCGCTGCCGCCGCCGCGGACGACCGGATCCTCCTCGTCGACCTCGACCGCTTGTACTCCTGAAGCCACTCACGGCCATGTCCGGCCAAGCGAACGCCAGCACCCATGCGCCGGGGCCGACGAGCAAAAGTCGGCCTGAGAGAACATCTCTGCCCTTCGAATAACAGTGGACGGCCGGGAGCGACAAGTGGGTGGGTGCCGCCGAAGACTCGGGTGAATGCCCAAGCGACGTCGGGCACACCGTACGGCGCGATGTAGGTCGCCGTGGCCCCGAATTTGCTCAATCGGTGCCCGGCGAGTGCCGCAGCGAGTACCGGTGACCGGGTTACGCGCTCGACGTTGGTGATGGTCGTGTGCCGGAACCAGTGCGTGCTCAGACCGATCTCGTCGGCCCAGGGAAGGCTTCGGCGTACTCGCGCCCAGAGGCCGAGTGCACGCAGGGATTTGATCTGGTTGGCGGATCCGGTAGCTGGCCGGGCTATATCTGTAGCCTTCTGCCAGGTCTCGCCGTCGGTCGACACCGAGTAGGTGACATTAGACGGCAGATAGACACCGTAGGACTGGCTCTGCATCCATGTCGTATTGACTTCGTTGATGCTGCGTGTAACGCCGAGGTCAAGCAGTGTCGCCGCTTCCTAAGACTGACCCCCAGCGGGTTCTTGGGTTCTAGTACTTGTCGCAACACCTCCTTGATCGTTAGAGGGATGTGTTGATGGCGAGGCGTGGACGTAAGCGGCAGTTGGACGTGGAGTCGCGGTACTGGCAGCTGCTGCTGTCCGGGACCGGGTGACAGCGGACACGGGAATATCCCTTTTGGTGGACATCGCTCTCTATGCTGGCGGACAGCTTCGACCCCTCCCGGCGGACACATCGTCGCTCGCCGTAGCGGCAGAACCGAGAGTGGCGTCCCTGATAGTGGTGTAACGCGATCGGCGTGATCGTCGGGCGGCCCGTCTGCGGGCTGAACGAAGAGCGCGGTCATCGCGTGATCTTTCGAGTGAACCTCTCACAGCACTCTCGAAAGGGCTCTATCGCGATGACCGCACCTCACATCATCAACCCTGCCGGGCTGTTGGACCAAGCTCTCGGCGACGCGTCGCCGGACCTGATGCGGCACCTGCTGTCCACGGTGATCAACTCGCTGTTGTCGGCCGACGCGGACGCGGTCTGCGGCGCCGAGTACGGCGTGAGTTCACCGGAGCGGGTCAACTCCCGTAACGGCTACCGCCATCGTGACCTGGACACCCGCGTTGGCACGATCGACGTCGCGGTCCCGAAACTGCGCCAAGGCACGTATTTCCCCGATTGGCTGCTCGAGCGGCGTAAGCGGGCCGAGGCCGCCCTGGTGAGCGTGGTCGCGACCTGCTACCTACTCGGCGTCTCCACCCGGCGCATGGACAAACTGGTGCAGAGCCTGGGCATCACCAGCCTGTCCAGGTCACAGGTCTCCCGGATGGCCACCGACCTCGACGCCCAGGTCGCCGCGTTCCGCACCCGGCCCCTGGACGAGTCCGGGCCGTTCACGTTCGTCGCCGCCGACGCGCTGAGCATGAAGGTCCGTGAACAGGGCCGGGTGGTCAAAGCGGTCGTGCTGGTCGCGACCGGCGTCAACGCCGACGGCCACCGCGAAGTCCTCGGCGTCAAAGTCGCCA
Source organism: Actinoplanes sp. ATCC 53533 (assembly GCF_003947245.1). Taxonomy (NCBI): domain Bacteria; kingdom Bacillati; phylum Actinomycetota; class Actinomycetes; order Micromonosporales; family Micromonosporaceae; genus Actinoplanes; species Actinoplanes sp. ATCC 53533. The sequence continues at coordinate 67,915 of NZ_QHHV01000004.1, forward strand.
CCAGCGAGACAAAACAGGCGTGGAACGCGTTCTTCGCCGATCTGGTCGCCCGCGGCCTGACCGGCGTGTGTTTGGTGACCAGCGACGCGCATGCCGGCCTGGTCGACGCGATCGCCGCGAACCTGCCCGGCACCAGCTGGCAGCGCTGCCGCACCCACTACGCCGCGAACCTCATGGCCGTGTGCCCGAAATCGGCGTGGCCGGCGGTCAAGACCATGCTGCACTCGGTCTACGACCAGCCCGACCCGAACTCGGTCCACGCCCAGTTCGACAAACTCCTCGACACCACCAGCCGATCCCTGCCCAAGGTCGCCGAACACCTCGACGACGCCCGCGCCGACCTGCTCGCCTTCACCGGCTTCCCACAGCAGATCTGGCGGCAGATCTGGTCGAACAACCCCAACGAACGCCTCAACAAGGAGATCCGCCGCCGCACCGACGTCGTCGGGATCTTCCCCGACCGCGACGCCGTCATCCGCCTCGTCGGCGCCGTCCTGGCCGAACAACACGACGAATGGACCGAAGGGCGCCGCTACTTCGCTCTCGACGTGCTCGACCGCGCCCGCACCACACCCACCACCATCGTGTCCACCGCGACCACCGAGGACCTACAACTGGAGACCGCAGCATGACCCACCCGACCGGCGAGCACGCCATTCCCGACCCGGCCGAACGCGCCGCCCTCAACACCGCCCTGATCAACGACAACATCGAAACCGGCTGGTGGGACGACCAAGCCCGGCCCGCACCCTGGCCCGACGACATCGACCAATGGCAACCCGCCACCGGTGAACCCATCACCGGCGAACCCGGTCAACCCCTCCTCTAACCAAGATCAAATCGGAAGATCACCCAATACACCACGTCCAGGGACTTGACCGAACCGAGGGCCACGGAGGGTCGTACGACGCTCATGCGGACTCGGCCGGCTGAGTCATTGGTTGCGGTGAGTCCTGCCGCGCCGCTTCCGCTCCTCGCCGCGTGGACGCGGCTGCGGTGCGGGTCGGCTTGCCACCGAATCTCGTGGTTCCTGTGTTGCCGGGCGGGGGTCGGCTCGTCGTGTCGCGGAGGCTGCCGGGCCGTAGCGGGCTACCAATCGTCACTTGCTGTGATCGCGACATTTGGTACTCGGTCATGTCCGTGCGCGAGGAATTTCAGGTGTCCCCGAACACTGCCACACCGTCAGCCGCTCAGCACGAGCAGCGTCGTGACTTCGGCGAGAGCGAGATGCAGTCTCGCCGGCTTCGAGCCCCGTGCGGCCAGCACTAAATCGGTGCCCATGCGGTGTCGGCCACTCGCCGCCATCCAAGCAGTGGGAACTGCCAGAGCGGCCCAGTAGCTTCACCTGCCAGTCCGTCGAGGGCCCGGTCGCCGATCGCTACGCGCGGGCCCAGACCTGCGGGGTCGCGACGGCTGATCAGCCGGGCCGTCGACGGCACCGGGACTGGAGAAGGACACCGAAGGCGCCGCAGGCCGGGAAGACGCAGGTGACGGCCATTGCGATGCCGTGATCTGCGGTCCGGTGACTGGCGGCGTGGGCGAGATCTGGTCGAGCAAGCACTGCGCCACAGTGGCGTCGATCTCGAGGTCAGCGCTGATCCGAACATCGGCGGCGGTCGCCAGGTCCACGACGTCGTCGCTGGTGAACGCGTCAGCTCCGAGAGTGCTCAGCCGCCGCGCGAACTCCTGCATATTAACCATCTGCAGCCTCATCCTCGGGTTGCCTTTGATCCACCGTAACCCCTGCTTCGGTTGGCGGTTCCTGCACCACCGCCCGGGCTATCGCGGCCACCAGCGATACCATCTGCTCGGCGGTCCCCATCTCTTCGGCGAGCCGATCGCGCGCGGAGGGCGGCAGGGCTGTCACACTTTGTACGACCCATGCTCGCCCGCGACGCGCGGAAATGCTTGATATGCAGGTGATCGTGAGCCCGCCGGAGGAAGGGCGTTATCACGGCGAACCAGGCGGTCAGAAGATGTAGAAGGTGTAGCTGTAGGGACGGCCTCGGTCGTAGATAGCACGTAACCATGGCTGCCTGACCTCGGGCAGTCGGGCCAGAACGCTGAGGAAGATCTGGCCGTCCGGCTCGAACCGGTGACCCGGGAGCAGTGCCGGCAGTGCCTCCGGCGGGATTGGGACCGACCGCCCGACCGGCTTCGGGGTTCGGTAAAACGCGAGGTGCCGCCAGGCGTCCCAGGCCAGCGGGACCGGCTTCACCGGCGGGGCCACCGGCCAGAGTTCGCCGGTCTGCGGATGTTCCGGGATGAGGGCGAAGTCGCCGTCGGTGTCCGGGAGGCCGGGCCCGGCCAAGACCACGGTGCGCTCCTGCCCCGTGTTGCCCTGGCCGACGAGACGGTCGAGCGTGGGCCGGAACACCTCGGCGACCTGGGGATCCGGGATCACCATCGGGTCGCCGCCCGAGGCGGCCAGCAAGTGTGCCAATGCCGAGGCAGCGGCGGCCGCCCACATCGGGTTCCAGCCGCCATCCGGTTCAGACAGCGGGATACCGGGCCGCTGGTCGACCAGGTCCGCCCAGTCGAGCACCGGGTGCGGGCCCGGACCGTGCTCGATCACGCGGGTGGTCAGCGAGTCTAGCCAGACCGCCTGCCGCAGGCCACAATCGTCGATCCGGATGGCCACCGGCGTGCCGCAGGTGACGCAAACCATGTTGGGCTTGCCGCCGTCGAGGCCACAGCACGCGGAGTCGCCGACCAGCGCCGGGTCGATGGCGGTGCTGCGGACGTCCCCCGGGGCGAGCAACACCTGGCCGGCCGGCCCGGCGGAGATGCCGAACCTCGGCGCGTACCAGCCGAGCGCCTCGGCCTCACCGGCTTCAAGTTCGGCCCACCGGCGCCATGGCGAACCGGAGGGCAGCGGATTCACCGCGAAGGTGCCAGGCTCCAGTGCCGGGGCGAGCGATCCCGGACCGTTCCCGTACTTCTGGTTCGCGTGGACGGGCAGCGCCACCCTCGACACCGCAACCGTCAGGATGGCGTCGCAGATCCGGCAGCCAAAAACAGTCATGTATCCCCCGCGCGTCGACTGATGTCAATCTAGATCATCGCCCCACCCCGCCGGCCGCGCGCGGCCCCGTGCCGCGCGGACCTCGCGCGGCAGTTCCGGTATCGGCAGGCCGCGCGCACAGCAGTGCCTGGCAACGAATTCCGGTGGAGCGTCCTTCCTCATCTAGCCGCGACTCGTACGCGCCGTCATCCGGGACGGGCTTCGCCACGATGGCGGGCCGCTCCTGGATACGGGCGGCAATGCTTGGGTGTCAGCGGGGTAGCCGATGGAGTTCGGTGGCCGCTGTCTGTCGCACGGTGGCTTCGGGATCGTCGGCCAGGCGGTACAGGATGGTGGCGACGTCGTCGGGTGCGAGATGGTGCGCGACCACCGCTTACGCGTTGACGAACCGTCGGGTCAGGATCGCCGGCGAGAGCGTTGGCCAGGGCGGACCAGCGCGCGGACCGGTTCGCTGCGCTGGCCAGCCCGCTCAGCGTGGCTGCACGTACGGCCGCTTCACGGTCTTGCGCGAGCAGGATGAGCTGCGGTTCGACGCGGAGATCGGAATCGACGGCCTTGGCGAGCGCTTTCGCGGCTCGAGCGCGTAGCCGGGCGTCCTAGTCGGACGCCTCGGCGAGCAGGATCGACGGCCGCCGACCGCACCGAGCGCGTCGCGGTCCTGATCGCGTACCCAATCGTCCTCGTCTCGCCAGCACGTGCAGCAGCGCCAGCGTTCCCGTCATGCTGCCGAGCCGGCCGGGGCGTACGCGGTTCGGGCCTGTACCCGGTAGCGGCTATCGGTGATGACATTCGTGAGTGCCCCTGCCGCATCGAGGCGGCCACTGGCTTCGAGCCTGCTGATCGTCGCCATCCGCACCTGTTCGTCCAGGTCTTGCGACGCGGCCACCAGCACCGCGAACGCCCCACCGTCGCCAGCCGGATCCACGACCGCATCGACCGCCATCAGCCGGACATCCGAGTCGAGTTGGTCGGCGGCCTTCTCCAGCAGCCCGACATCGCCGGCTTCGGCCACTGAACCGAGCGCCAGCAGTCCCGCGCGACGCCGCTCGGGCGCGTTACTGCGGGCCAGCTCGGGGATCAACTCTCGGCCGGCCATCGGTCCGCATCCAGCAGCGTGGCGATCTCGGCTTGCAAACCGTCCTGTCGTCGCCCAGGTCACGGTTCGCTGCCAGGAGTAGCGCCGGCATAGCCGCTATCCCCGCGACCCCCAGCCAGTATGCCCGCGATCCGGTCATGGCCGGAGAAGTTCTCCTCGTCGAGGAACCGGTCGAGGGCCTCGCGCGGCCGCGGCACCAAGCTGACGTCACCCGAACTGGTCAACGCCGCGACGGTCGGCGCGATGTCGTCATAGTCGACGTCATCGGGCTGCGACGCATGGTCGATCACGGACTCCAACAGGCACCGTTGTCGATCATTGCTTCACCCTCATACCGCCCGCATCCCATGGACAGCGCTTGTCGCCCTACTCATCCAGCTGCAGTCAACACACCTGTTGGCTGGATGGTCGCTGTCCGTGACGGTGGTCCAGCGCCGGAGCATCCGGTCATGCTTGATATGCAGGTAATCCTTGGTGATCCACGGCGGGATTGCGGACCTGGCCTGGCGTTCAGCCAGGTCCGCATCCCAGGTGGCTTGCGCATGGTCAGTGCTGAGCGGGTTCCACC
>NZ_QHHV01000499.1:0-2611 GCF_003947245.1 Actinoplanes sp. ATCC 53533
GGTGAACTCGCCGAGGCAAGCGTCTATGTCGGTGTCGTACGCGCCACCGCAGACCTGCTGATCCTGCTGCACTCGTTCCTCGACGCCGCGAGCACCACGGTCCGCACCGAGTTCGGCCAGTTCCTGATCGGTCAAGCCGACGACCTCGGCGGCGACCCGGCTATCACCGCGGCGGTGACGACCCACGAACTCTTCGAGGCCGGCGACCTGCTGCACGCCATCGCTAACCACCACAGCGACGACAGTCCCGACCGAGCCGACAAAGATCACCGCTACGTGCTCCCCGACGAGAGGCACCGCAGATGACTATTGACCTGCAGTTATCGCTGCTGAACCTGGAAGGCGGCGGGTTGCAACCTGACGGCTCCTACGACTTCGACGGCCTCCTGCGCGCGTTCGCCGAGCCACCCGCACCCCACCTACTCATGATCTGCGAGTGCAAGTTCTGGCACGCCCGCGGGAAGACCCCATTCCGCACCGCCATACGCCAGCTCAGCACGCTGACCGGCCGCCACTACGTCGGTGAACTGTTCACCGGGCCGCTGGGCACCGCGGTCATCTACGACCCGACCGTACTTCACCTTGACGCCGGCGAAGAGCCCGACTTCCCCGACAAACGCAACCTCGCCCGCTTCTCCCTCTACAACGCGCCCGACTTCCGCTTCTGGGCGTTCGTCGAGCACTGGCCCTACCACGACGGCGACCAACGCCTCGCCCGCGCCAAACTCCTCGCCCGATACGGCACCGCCACCACACCCACCCTTCTTGCCGGGGACAACAACGGTTCCGGAACCGGACCCCACCTACCCGTCGTCGACTGGCAGACCATTCCCATCGCCACCCGCGACTACAAAGGTCAGTTCACCGACGGCGTCTGGGGCCCAGACACCCGCGCTGTCGACCGGCTCATCGGCCGATGGGACAACCGAACCGGCCGCCGCATCGACGGCGCCGGATTCCACCAGGTCGCCGAACTGGACCCCGATGCGCCGGACCCGCTGCCACCAACGGTCAACGGCGGCAGCGGACTCCACATTGACCACATCCTGATCAACGACGCGTTCCTCAACCATGCTCGCGTCGTCGCCGGCTCCTATCAAGTGCACATCCCACCGGCGCAAGACCCAGCGCGCTGGCCCTCCGACCACCGGCGCATCAGCTGCACTCTGCGTCTCCAGATCCCCGCGCCGGCCATCGCCTCCAGGCCAGACGTGACATCCGCCACAACCTCGACGCAGCGGAAGTGAGACACCGATGCGAACGCGAACCCGGACCCACGATTCTCGATCTTCCGCGATCCGCAACAGACCTACTCGCCCGACGCGGTCACGTCCCCACCGAGGAGATCGGCGCCTGCAGTTCAGCCAGGAACCGTCACACGAATTCCTCCACGACAGCGAAAAGCAGCACCTCTGGGTGTCTCTGGCATCGCCGATAGTCGCCACGGGCGATGCCCCGTGGATCCAGCGATCACGGACGTCGAAGCTTGGAAAGCGCCTGACAGAGGTCCCGGGTGTCGCTGATCGCCTCCCTACAGCGCTGCTCGCTGATCACCAAACGCTGCCCAAGCAGGGCATTGCTGGCTCCTCCAACCTTGGCCACGTAGTCAGTATCGACGATGCCGTCGTTGTGGACGAACAGATGCCGGGCCTGCCACGTTGCCTGCAACCGCTGCCATTTCGCCCCGCCAAGGTCCACACGCAGATCGACGTGTCCCTCGGCGGCGAACAAGTTGGCAATGTCGTCCAGGCGCTGGAACACATTGCGCATGCTCCTGCCCTGGAGCTTGTTGTCCGCGTCGGTCACCACAGCGCGGAACACCGCGTCGGCGAGCGTCTCGACAATGCCCACCAAATCCTTGAGGGCGTTTACTCGCAATTGGTCGAACACGCCCAGCTCCCGCAGCGATGCGGCCTGCTCAGCCGGCATCTGCTTCAGCATGTCGAGAGTGGCCGTCGCGGCGTCGAGGGCATCCAGGGCAACCACGTCCGGGGTCAGCGGCCCGCACGCGGGGCAGAAGCGGTGCTGGTGGAAGACGGCGTAACGCCGCGCGCAGCTCGGACAAGACCGCTTGCGGACCACTGGCGCCTCGTTGATTCTGGCAAGCGGCTGTGGCCGGTAAGGGTGATCGCCGAACATGATCTGCCGGTCGTCCGACAGGCCCTTGACGGACTTCAACAGCGCCTGCGCGGCAAGGTCCCAAATGGCCGTCTTGGCGCGATCGTGTTGCTGCGGAGTCGCGAAACTCCGCGCGTCGCCCTGTCGTCCGCAGTAGACGCAGCGAAGAAGATCCTGAAGCGCCTCGTAGTCCTCGCCGTGGACCCGAAATGTCTGCTGGCATTCCTCGCAGTGCCGGCCAATGAAACCATCCATATCGGGCGGGGTGTCGACCCAAATCCGAACTTTGCCATCACGCTGCGTGACGATCTCTGCGCCATCTGGCAGCTGGATTCCCTCGACATCCCACATGAAGGAGATTCTGCGCCTCGGCGAGACCAATCTTCACCTCAGTTATGCGTGGTCGGTCAGATGCCGCCAGCCACCGAGCCGCTGACGACACAGAGTCCGCCCCGCCGACGATCGCCGTCTCGAACGCGACCTCGACCACAGG
>NZ_QHHV01000500.1:0-2384 GCF_003947245.1 Actinoplanes sp. ATCC 53533
AAGAGGCCGGTCTCGCGCATGCGCCTCAGCATGATGGCCATCCTCTGCACATACGAGGCACCGGCGAAGATCGGGTCGGCCGTACCCAACGTGCGGCTGACACCGACCGCTCTGCTGGTATCCGGGTTGTCGGCCATGACGAAGATGTAAGCGCGGCGCATCTGCGGTGGAAGAAGCCCCTTGAGCTCGGCCTGGCGAGTGTCCTCGGCCACACCGAAGATCTCGTCCGCTCGGTTGTTGAGGTTCTTTCCCTCGCTTCCGAGCATCGATTTGTACTCGACCGCGAGGACTGGAATGTCCTCCTGGACGAGCACCAGATCCCACGACTTGGTGGCTCGATAGAATCCGGGCAGGGTGGCGCCCTTATTCTTGTGAATGTGCAGCCCGGTCGCTCCGGTGGCGTTGATCTCGTCGACGACCAACTGATGAATGGCGTCCATGTGCCGGCCGCCGGTGACGGCGCTACGTCGTCCCTCTTGGCCGCGCCCTGACGCTACCGACGCTTCCGCCTGAGTGCGGCGCACGTCCAGATACATTTTGAGTGCGTGTTCGACACGGGCCGCAGCCTTCTCGTCCACTGTGTTGGTTTCTCCCAAGCCTCGATGGGGGGAGAACATTACACGATGCTGTCCGATGTATCCGGTGCAGTCTCTCAGGAGGGAATCTGAGGGACGCCGTAGAGCCGCAGGGCGACCTTCGTGGCGGCGCTGACGTCCCTCGCTCGGAACGCGGCCCTCAGCTTGTCGCAGTCTTCGGCGCTAACGGTGGAGAAGTGGGGCACCCTGATGCGGCGGAGATACTGGGCTTGAAATCGCAGCGTGCCGCCGCGCATTCGGACGCAGTATGTCGAGATGAACAGTTCTGCAATGTCACTGAGTAAGAGGCCGCCGAGGACCTCGAGGTCCCAGTCGCTCTCGTCCTCGTGGATCCAGTACAGATTGTGATGCGGATAGTACTTGCCGTTGTCCAAGACCGGCCAGATGCGCCGGCTCATGTCGGCCAGCAGCAACTTTGGTCGTTGCTGGAGTCCTTCGATGACGCGGTCGATGGTTCGGTGCTCTCGCCCTGGGTTTCGGCGGCCGACGTTCCGGGCGGCGAGTACATCCCAGTGTCGTCGGAAGTAGGCATTGAGGAGTGGCCAGTCCGCGAGATTGACCAAGCCTTCTGGATCCCATGGGTTGATCAGATAATGCCCAGACCAGTCCACCTCTCCGGAGCTCAGATCTTCGCGCATCACCATCGGCAGCATTCTCGCCTCCTCGGCGACTGTGCCGTTCGTGGTGACGTAGACCTCGTCCGCCCCGGAGGCCAGTCCGATCCCCACCTTCGCGCCGGTCTCTTCCAGCAGGGGAAAGCGTTCTTCCAGGTCGACAATGAGCGCAAGACGAGCGGGGCTTCCGGTCGGCCACCCAGCCTGGGTGGTGAACCAATGATTCAGCCAGGCCGCCGATATCCCCGGCTGGCGCAAGGGCTCGAAACCCTCTTGTTGGAACCACTGGCTCAGTTCAGCGGCTGCCGCTTCCCCGAACTCCGCCGTGGTATCGGCGATGGCGGCTCGTCCTTGGACCCCGGCGCGGATGACGGTGATGGCGGGATAGGCCGAGACCTGCTCCTCAAAGGCGTCGACGTCATGCATGGTGATTGCTGCCTCGACGGCATAGTCGGCGGCAACGAGCCCACGCAGAGCCTTGCCGTACGCATTCCGCATCCAGCGGTCGGCGCAGATATACGCCAGCCGTCCACCCGGTTTTAGTGAGCGCAGGCCCTGTTCATAGAAGCCGACGAAGATGTCGGCGCGTCCGCCCATCGTCGGGCACATTTCCCGGTATGCGTTCGATCGCGCGGCAGGAATATCCTCAAGCCGGACATACGGCGGATTTCCGACGACGAAGTCGGCGGCAACTTCGTCCCGTTCGCCGAGCAGGAAGTCATCCTGGACAATCCAGGCCTCGGCCAGCTTGCGTGCTGTCCTCGGTTCGACATCGTTGCGGATGAGGAGAACGGAGATGGCGCTCCGGGTGGCATCGACGTTGGCTGCCAGCAGGTCGTAGGCCCGAATGGCTCCGGTGGCGTCGGACAGCGGTCGTCCGTGTAGCCGGCAACTTGCGATCAGTCGTTCGGCCATGGGAAGGAGGAACGCACCATGCCCGCAGGCCGGCTCGATGGCGACGCGGTCGGCCAGTGAGTCAGTGGCGTTGTAGCCGACCAGGTCGAGGATCAACTCGACTACCCATCGGCGAGTGAAGACCTCTCCGTGGTTGTCGAGCGGATCGGGCTGCTGCGTGGGCGACAGGGGAGACTCCAGGTTGCTGAACAGGCTGAGCTGCCTTTGATTCCGGGGCCTCCGAGTGTAGGTGCTCCCGGATGGAGACCTGGACGACGCG
>NZ_QHHV01000501.1:0-2211 GCF_003947245.1 Actinoplanes sp. ATCC 53533
AGAACGGCGTGTGGCGGCCGCCCTCCTCCTTCGAGAGGATGTAGACCTGGCCCTCGAACTCCGTGTGCGGAGTGCTGGAGCCCGGCTTCACCACGACCATGCCGCGCTCGACGTCCTCGCGCTTGATACCGCGCAGCAGGAGGCCGACGTTCTCGCCCGCGCGGGCCTCGTCGAGCAGCTTGCGGAACATCTCGATGCCGGTGCAAACGGTCTTGGTCGACTTCTCGCGGATGCCCACGATCTCGACCTCCTCGTTCGGCTTGAGGATGCCGCGCTCGGCCCGGCCGGTGACGACCGTACCGCGACCGGTGATCGTGAAGACGTCCTCGATCGGCATGAGGAACGGCTTCTCGGTGTCACGCTCGGGCTGCGGGATCGCGGTGTCGACCGCGTTCATCAGCTCCATGAGCTTCTCGGTCCACTCCGCGTCGCCCTCGAGCGCCTTGAGCGCCGAGACGCGCACGACCGGAAGGTCGTCGCCCGGGAACTCGTAGGTGCTGAGCAGCTCGCGAACCTCGAGCTCGACGAGCTCCAGGAGCTCCTCGTCGTCGACCATGTCGCTCTTGTTCAGGGCGACAACGATGTACGGAACGCCGACCTGGCGGGCCAGGAGCACGTGCTCCTTGGTCTGCGGCATCGGGCCGTCGGTCGCGGCGACCACCAGGATCGCGCCGTCCATCTGGGCGGCACCGGTGATCATGTTCTTGATGTAGTCGGCGTGGCCGGGGCAGTCCACGTGCGCGTAGTGCCGCGTCGCGGTCTGGTACTCGACGTGCGCGATCGAGATCGTGATGCCGCGGGCCTTCTCCTCCGGCGCCTTGTCGATCTCGTCGAACGGCGTGTAGGGGTTGAGGTCCGGGTACTCGTCGTGCAGGACCTTCGTGATGGCCGCAGTCAGCGTCGTCTTACCGTGGTCGATGTGACCAATGGTGCCGATGTTGACGTGCGGCTTAGTCCGCTCGAACTTCGCCTTCGCCACTGGTGTCCTCCTGTGGACTGTGTCTTTACTTTCGCCCGGCACGCCCGATAAGGCGATGGGGACTCTGTCGACTGCTCGTGCACGTGCGGTCCTCGACGGACCGCACGTGCCTCATCAGGCTCGGGTGCTTACGCGCCCGTGGCCTTCGCGATGATCTCCTTCGCCACGCTCTGAGGAACCTCGGCGTAGGAGTCGAACTGCATGCTGTAGCTCGCCCGGCCCTGAGTCTTCGACCGCAGGTCGCCGACGTAGCCGAACATCTCCGAGAGCGGCACCAGGGCCTTGATGACGCGAGCGCCGGAACGCTCCTCCATCGACTGGATGATGCCACGGCGGGAGTTGAGGTCACCGATGACGTCACCCATGTTGTCCTCAGGGGTGGTGACCTCAACGGCCATCATCGGCTCGAGCAGCGCGGGGTCGGCCTTGCGGGCCGCCTCCTTCATCACGATCGAGCCGGCGATCTTGAACGCCATCTCCGACGAGTCGACCTCGTGGAACTGGCCGTCCACCAGGGTCAGCTTCACGCCGACCATCGGGTAGCCGGCGAGTACGCCGTACTGCAGCGAGTCCTGGGCGCCCGCGTCCACCGAAGGGATGTATTCCTTCGGGATGCGACCACCGGAGACCGCGTTGACGAACTCGTAGGTCGGGCCGTCCGCCGCGAGCTCCAACGGCTCGACGGTGACGACGACCTTCGCGTACTGGCCCGAGCCACCGGTCTGCTTCTTGTGCACGTACGTGAGCTTCTCCACCTTGCCGCGGATCGTCTCGCGGTACGCCACCTGCGGCTTACCGATGTTCGCCTCGACGTTGAACTCGCGGCGCATGCGGTCCACGAGGATGTCGAGGTGCAGCTCGCCCATGCCGGCGATGACCGTCTGACCGGTCTCCTCGTCGTTGAAGACGCGGAAGGTCGGGTCCTCTTCGGCCAGGCGCTGGATCGCGACGCCCAGCTTCTCCTGGTCCGACTTGGTCTTCGGCTCGATCGCGACCTGGATGACCGGCTCCGGGAACGTCATCGACTCCAGGATGACCGGGTGCGCCGGGTCGCTCAGCGTGTCACCGGTGGTGGTCTGCTTGAGACCCTGCACCGCGATGATGTCGCCGGCCCACGCCGTGGGGCGCTCCTCGCGCTTGTTGGCGTGCATCTGGTAGATCTTGCCGATCCGCTCCTTGCGGTCCTTGGTGGAGTTGACCACCTGGGAACCGGAGTCGAGCGTGCCGGAGTA
>NZ_QHHV01000502.1:0-2361 GCF_003947245.1 Actinoplanes sp. ATCC 53533
GCCTCGTCGATCTCTCGATGCAGCTCCCGCAGCCCCACGATGTCCGCATCGCGGCACGCGGAGTCGAACACCAGCTTGTATGTGGCTGTGAGGCCGGCATCTCGACTCAGCATCACGTTATGTCGCTCGCCATCGAGGCCGTCCCCCAGTACCCGCATTCGTTCGGTCAGCTCCGGCATCGGGAACGTTTCGAAAACATCGGACGGCGTATAACGAAGATCCGCTTTCAGGGAGGAGGCTCGGGTAGCGGCCCACCAGTAATGGGGCGAACTGGAGAGCAGCGCCAGCATTGCCGTGTCCTCCGTCGCGAACACGACGACCGCTTCGCTGATCACTTGCTTGGTTGGAACCATCGCCGGCATCACCGTCTTGCTGACCCGAGTAATGGCCACCACTCGCCTCAACTCTGAAATTGCTGTATATAGCGCCGGACGCTTGTCTGCGTAGTGCCAATAGCGCTGTGGAAGCGGTTTTCTCAAGGCGAATTCCCCGTTTGGCTTGAGTCGCTGCCTCTCTGGCCTGACGTCGCAATCGACTATTCGGAAAACTTCTTCATAGCTCTGCGCTTTCTCCAATGACCAGTTGTGGAAGTTAACAACCCAGCGGCTTCCGGAGCAGTCTGGGCGACTATTTAAATCTTGCCCATTGAGGTAGGGGAAGAGTACATCACGATTCCGTTTGTCCTTCTTGATCAGTGTCGATGCATCTTCCGGAGCCATGGTAAAGCCGAGCCCGAGGACGTATGACCCAATAAAGGAGATGTCGCCGTTGTTGGCGAGCCGTTTTGGATTGCCCGTGACCCGGGATATCGGGTCCAGTGATGGCGTGATACCCGAGACTGTTGCATTATTCAGAATTCGCCGCGCTGTGGCAGCGATCGGGCTGCAGCTGGTCCAGACCGCGCAATATTCAAGCGCCGCCGAGCGCGAGGGCCATGGGCGACTCTTGATCGCGGCCCTGATCGTTATGCCTTCATCGACCAACTGGTCCAAGCCAACCTCGCGGGTGTCCCCTTGGGCAAGTGTGTTGGTGCCGATCAGGCCGGTCTGGCCTTTCGCGCCGAGTAGACCGTGGGCTCTCAGCTCAAAGTAGGCGATGAGGTCAGCATTGCCCTTAATTTTGCGGCCGATGCCCTCGACCAAATATTCGCGGTAGGCCGACCCATTTACGCCACTGATCTTCTTTCCGCCAAGGAAAGGGGGATTGCCGACTATCGCCTCAAATCCACCCTTATCGAAGACCTCGGGAAATTCCAACGGCCAGTGCAACGGCCGGCGCTCAAATGCGCCGTCCGGCAGGTCAAGCGCCAGCCATGAACGGGCCAGTGCGATCACCGCCGTCGCATCACCACTCTGAGCGAACCGCTCGGTCGCCTCCGCGGTGCGCTCCATAATAAGTTGCGGGTCCTGGCCTTTGGACACCGATGCTAACCAACTGCCGGTGACCAGATCCGCGTAGTGGGACGCCCGCTGTGTCAGAGCACGTGACTCATCGAGCAACTCCTTCTTTCGTGCCTGTGCTTCCGGGGTGTCCGGAAGCTCAGTGATCCGCGTCCGCAGATTCTTTACCTCCGACAACTCGCGATCCAGCCGCAGATCGCGCGCAGCGTCGGCCGACAATGCGGCGGCGTTGCCCACACCGAGCAGGGAATCGCCCGCTGCGAGGCGGTCATCGAGGAAGGTGAAGGGGCGCTGTGGGTCCATGGAGACCAGCCACAGCGACAGTTTCGCCATCTCAACGGCCATCGGGTTAATGTCTACGCCGTAGAGGCAGTGTTCGATGATCTGTCGCCGTGCCTCGATGACGGTCGGGTCGTCCTCGAGATCCAGGGCCGAGGTCTCGACCGGCGCGCGGTACGCGAGCGCCCAACCCTTACCCTCTCGCAGAGCAGCCTCAAGCAGGTACCGACCGAGATACCGGGCGGCAGCGACCAAGAACGCTGCCGAGCCCATCGCGATGTCGGCGACTTTGAGTGCAAGGATTTCCTCACTTGACTTGGGTTTCCACTGCTTGGTGTCTGCGGTCTGCAGCGGCCCCGGCTCGTAGACCAGCGGCTCCAACGCTCCCTCGACGATCTCCTCGGCGAGCTTGCGAGGGGTGTAGTGCGTGCCGGTGTTGCGGCGTAACGCCGACTCGGTGATGAAGAGTGCCCCGGGTAGCACCACCAAGGGGAGATCACGAAGGTCGGTGCGAATCAGACCGTGAAAGGGGAGCAGCCGCTTCGACAGTTCATAATCGCCGCCAGTCACCGCGAGCAACTTCTTGCGAGCCTCCTCCCGCTCGATACCTTCTAGGGGAGCAAGCCGCTTTGCTACGGCCGCCGCCGAGCCGATTTTTGAGTCCTTGTACTTCTCGGCGACC
>NZ_QHHV01000503.1:0-2215 GCF_003947245.1 Actinoplanes sp. ATCC 53533
ACACCGACAGCACCGACTCGGCCTGGCAGGTCCCGGTCTACGGTGACGACGCCGACGAGCCGTGCCACGACGACAAGTTCGCCGACTCGCGCTGCCTGCAGACCTGGCGCTGGAATCTCGACTATGTCGTCGACGCGCACGGCAACACGATGACCTACTACTGGGGCGTCGAGACCAACCGGTACGGCGCGAACCGCGACGACAAGTCTGTGCAGTACGACCGCGGCGGCTACCTCAAGCGCATCGAGTACGGCGAGCGCCTCGGCGACGAGCGCGAGACGACCGCGCCGGCGCGAGTGGTGTTCTCGGTCGCCGAGCGGTGCAAGGGCGACGACGCCGACTGTGAGCCCGGGGATCTGAAGGAGGGCACCGCCACCCGCTGGCCCGACGTGCCCTTTGACCAGATCTGCACCGACGACGAGAGCTGCGAGGAGCAGTGGTCGCCGACGTTCTTCACCCGCAAGCGGCTGAAGTCGGTCACCACCCAGGTCCTGAAGGGCGCCGACTACAGCAACGTCGACACGTGGGAGCTGGACCAGTCGTATCCCGACCCGGCCGACGCCTCGACGGCGTCGCTGTGGCTGGACTCGATCACCCACACCGGTAAGGCCTCCGGCGCGGACATCGTGCTGCCGAAGACGACCTTCACCAAGATCCCGCTGGACAACCGCGTCGACCGCGACGGCGACGACCGGCTGGCCTTCAAGAAGTTCCGGATCGGCGCGATCCAGTCGGAGTCCGGCGGTCTCGTCTCGGTCAACTACGCCAAGACCGAGTGCACTTGGCAGGACCTGCCGACCCCGGAGACCAACACCCGCCGCTGCTACCCGTCGTTCTGGTCGACCGAGGGGCAGATCGGCGAGGACACCGACTGGTTCCACAAGTACGTGGTCGAGTCCGTCGTCGAGAACGGCCGTACCGGCAACAGCGTCGCCAAGGTGACCAGCTACCAGTACCTCGGCGGTGCCGCCTGGCACTACGACGACAGCGAGATCACCAAGGCGAAGAAGAAGACGTGGAGTCAGTTCCGCGGCTACGAGACCGTGCGCACGATCGTGGGCGGCACCGGCACAGCCGACCGGCTGCGTACCGATGCGACCTTCCTGCGCGGCATGGACGGCGACCGCAAGAACGCTGACGGCGGCCGCAAGGCCGAGACAATCACCGCCAGCGACGGTACGGCGGTCACCGACAACGACCGCTACCAGGGCTTCCTGCTGGAACAGCGCACCTTCAACGGCGAATCCGGCACGGAGATCTCCGGACTGGTCAACACGCCGTGGCTGTCCGAGCCGACCGCGACCGAGGGCAACGACGAAGCCCGGCTGCTGGCCATCAAGAAGGCCACCAACCGTACGGCACTGGACGGTGGCAAGGTGCGCCGCACGGCCGTCGAGCACGAATACGACGGCTACGGCATGCTCAAGTCCTCCGACGACAAGGGCGACCTGGACGTCACCGGCGACGAGTCGTGCACTGAGAACTGGTACAACCGCAACGTCGACAAGCGACTGTTGACCCTGGTCAGCCGGGTCCGCACGGTTTCGGTGGCCTGTGCCGCGACCCCGAGCCTGCCGGCCGACGCGGTCTCGGACGTGCGCACCTCCTACAGCGGTGGCGCCTTCGACGACACGCCCACCAACGGCGACGTGACCCGCACCGAGCAGGCCGAGTCGTACACCAACGGCCAGCCCACCTACCTGAAGGTGGCCAGCTCCAAGTACGACAAGTACGGCCGGCTTCGGTACTCCTACGACGCCGCGGACCACCAGACCGAGACCAAGTACCTCCCGGCCGAGGGCGGCCCGGTCACCGGCATGTCCGTGACCAACCCGCTCGGCCAGTCCACCACCTCGACCGTCGACCCGGCCTTCGGCCTGGTCACCCAGACCAAGGACACCAACGACCAGCGCACCGCCCTGCGGTACGACGCACTCGGCCGTCTGATCAAGGTCTGGCTGGCCGGTCGTACGGTCGACACCGACGTGCCCGACATCGAGTACGTCTACTCGATCCAGACCGACAAGCCGGTTTCCGTCATCACGAAGACGCTGACCCCGAACGGCGGCGTCCGTAGCTCGTACGCGCTGTACGACGGTCTGCTGCGGCCGCGCCAGAACCAGGAACCGTCGCCGAACGTCGGCCGGATCATCACCGACACCCAGTACGACTCGCGCGGCCTGGCCGTGGAGCAGGCGGGCCCGTTCTTCAACAA
>NZ_QHHV01000504.1:0-2308 GCF_003947245.1 Actinoplanes sp. ATCC 53533
CCGCGACAGCGGCTCACTCAAACGCTCGATCGCCCAGGCACGACTGGTCGTCGTCCACAGCCTGGAAATCGACAATGCTGGAGAAAAGGGCGTCGGTCCCGCGGTCTTCGACCACGCCATGCAGAAACTGCGCGCCGCCTGGCGTCTGCTCTGGGATGCGGGCGTGCGCCGGTTCGTCTTCACCAGCGATCACGGCTTTCTTCTACTTGACGACAATACCGCGCCAGCTCAAGCCCACGGCCGTCGCATTGATCCGGACAGAAGGCACGTCTTCTCCCCTGTGGCGGCGGATCACGATGGTGAGGTGCGGGTCGCCCTGGCGAACCTCGGCTACGAGGGAGCCGAGGGGCACGTGATGTTCCCAGAGACTACGGCGGTGTTCGACACCGGCCGACGCTCCATGAATTTTGTCCACGGCGGCAACAGTCTGCAGGAGCGCGTCATCCCGGTCCTGACCGTGGTGCACCGTGCCGCAGCTGGCGGACAGAACGTGCGATACGGCATCAAGGCCAAGGCTGCCGAGGACGTAGCGGGGATGCACTGCATCGAGGCCAAGGTTGAGGTCCTCGCGCAGCGGTCGTTGGACTTCGGAAGCTCACAGAACGTCGAACTCGGGCTGCGGGTTCACGATGCCGAAGGTGTGCAGGTCGAGCTCTGCCAAACCCGCGGCAAGGCGCGAATCGCGGGTGGCATGGTGGTCGCGACCGTCGGCGAACCTTTCGAGCTGTTCTTCCGGCTTTCCGGAGCAGCTGACGCACGCGTGCTGGTCCAACTCCACCACCCCAGCGCCGTGGCGGATGTCGAGCCGTGCGTACCGGATGTTCGCTTCGCGGTCACGGCTACCCGCAGGCCGTCGTCACCGCCGCCCGCACCATCAGCGCGTGTCGGGACGAGTAGTACAAGCTGGCTCGAGCAGTTCTCCGACCCGGGGGTCCGGCAGGTGTTTGAACACCTGGCCACGCACGGCACGGTCACGGAGAACGAGGCCGCCGCAATGCTGGGTGGTCCGCGTGGCCTTCGACGTTTCGCCATCCAATTCGAAACCCATGCCCAGAAGGCACCCTTCGGCGTACGCATCGATGTCGTGGCCGGAGTGAAACGATACGTACGTGAGGGAAGCGAATGAGCACACTGACTCAGAAGGACGTCGAGCACGTCTTCGAGTCGCTCCGCAAGGGCCTCGTGCCCGAGCGGGGAATCGACGCGTTCGCCGTGGGCATCGAGAAGCAGCGTGGTGAGCTTCATCGACAGCTCGACTTCGCGAAGAGCGGCGAGGGCACCGTCAAGTTCATCCGTGGCGGTTACGGTTGCGGCAAGACGTTCATGGCACGCCTTGCGCTGCTCGATGCGCAGGCCCAGGGGTTCGCTACCAGCTTCGTCGTGGTCTCCGACAACGATCTCCGGTTCCACCGGTTCGATGACGTGTACCGCAAGGTACTGACCGAACTCGGAACCGCATCGTGCTCACGAGGGGCCCTGGGTGACATCCTCGACCGCTGGATCGGGCGGGTGGAAGACAGCCTTGTGGCAGCCGGCGAAGACGACTCGGCCCCCGACTTCGACGACAAGGTCCAGAAACGCCTCGACGAGGATCTCGCGGCTATGACTGGCGGCCGGGCCCCACAAGACTTCGTCCGCGTCATTCAGACGATCTTCGAGTTGAAGCAGAAGGGCGATACCACAGAAGCGGGAGCACTCATCTCCTGGTTGTGCGGCAGCGGCAACGTCGCGGTGTCGGCCAAGAAGTCCGCAGGCGTCAAGGGAGATATCGGTAGCCGCGACGCCTTGGACTACCTGCGTGGCGTGCTCGAGATCGTGAAGGCGGCCGGGTACGCCGGCCTCGTCGTCGTCATCGACGAGGCCGAGACCATCCTGCGCATGCGTTCAGACTCGCGGCACAAGTCCCTCAACGGGATCCGGCAGATCGCCGACGCGGCGAGTTCCTACCCCGGCATGTTGTGGGTCTTCACCGGTACCCCGGAGTTCTTCGACACCCGGCATGGGGTTGCCGGACTCGCGCCCCTGCACGATCGGATCCGGTTCCTGAAGCAGGGAAGGTTCGCCAGCCTGCGGCAGGCGCAGCTCGAACTCGTGCCCTTCGACGCCGATCGCCTCCGATCGGTTGCGCTTCGGCTGCGCGAGCTGTTCCCAGCGTTGGACGGTGGCGGCTTCGAACAGAAGATCAGCACAGCGTTCGTGGAACGGCTGGTCGCGGAGGTGACCGCCGGGTTTAAGGGAGACGTCGGTGTGGTGCCACGCCAGTTCCTACGCGAGTTCGTCACCCAACTCGACCTGGTCGAGGAACACG
>NZ_QHHV01000505.1:0-2801 GCF_003947245.1 Actinoplanes sp. ATCC 53533
TGTGATGTGTTCTCGCCGACGTTCTGGTCAACCAAGCGGCTCGCGACCGTCACCACCCAGGTGTGGGGCGGAACGGATTACCGGGACGTGGAGCGATGGTCGCTGACCCACTCCTTCCCGGACCCGGGCGACGGCACCAGAGCAGGGCTGTGGCTGGCCAAGATCTCCCACGACGGACTGGTCGGTACCGACGTGAGCATGCCGGACGTGGAGTTCACCGGCATTCAGTTGGCCAACCGGGTGGACACGATCGACCACTCGCCGGCCATGAACTGGTGGCGGCTCGCGATGGTCCGCAACGAGACCGGCGGCACCATCAACATCACCTACTCGGCGCCGGATTGCGTCGCCGGCTCGCGAATACCCTCGGCGGCGCACACCAACGCCCTGCGGTGTTACCCGGTGCGCTGGACCCCCGAGGGCCTGGCTAACCCCGTCATCGACTACTTCCACAAGTATGTCGTCACCACCATCTACGAGATCGACCAAACCGGTGGGGCTCCGCCCGCGGGCAGCCCACGCATCATCCACCGTTACGAGTACATCGGCGATCCGGCCTGGCACTACACCGACGACGACGGACTGATCGAGGCCAAGGACAAGACCTGGTCTGTGTGGCGCGGGTACGGGCGGGTGGGCGTTACCACCGGTGACGCGGGCGAGCAGACGTACTCGGAAACCACCTACTTCCGGGGCATGCATGGCGACAAGCTGCCGTCCGGAACCCGAACCGTGACCCTGCCGGGCACCGGGGTGGCCGCGGTCGCCGATGAGGACGCCTACGCCGGCATGCCCCGAGAGGTGACCACGTTCAACGGCCCCGGCGGCTCGGTGGTGTCTCGGGAGGTCTCCGAGCCGTGGCAGTCGGCGCCGACCGCGACGCGCACCATCAACGGGACGACCGAGCAGGCTCGCTTCATCGACGTCGCCGCCACCCACGACCGGGTGTCCCGCGACGCCGGGCGTGCCGACCGCGTGAGCACGACTCGCACCACATTCGACGACTACGGCATGGCGGTGGCCGTCGACGACTCCGGCGACAACGCGGTGACCGGCGACGAGGAGTGCAACAAGACGACATACGAGCCCAGGAACACCAGCGCGTGGCTGGTGAACTCGGCCCACCGGATGCAGACCTTCGCGACAACCTGCGCGGCCGCCGCGAACCCCGGCAGCCTCACGGAAGACGAGGTCTCCGCCGACCACCGCACCTCGTACGACGACCACGACTGGGGGGTCGCACCGACTCGGGGACTGGCCACCCGTGAAGAGCAGGCGTCGGCCTGGAACGCAGGTAGCCCGACGTACGAGACGGTCAGCCGTACCGAGTACGACGCACAGGGGCGGGCCACCAAGAAGTGGAATGCGGCCGGCCAGCTCACCACGACCGCATACACCCCGACCCTGGGCGGCCCACTGACCCAGACGGTGGCGACCAACCCTCTCGGTCACGCGACCACCGTCACGCTGGAACCGGCGTGGGGGATACCGCTGCGCACCGTCGATGCGAACGGCAAGATCACCGACCAGGCCCACGACGGGCTGGGCCGGCTGACCGGGGTCTGGCTACCAGGCCGGGACAAGGCCACCGCCACCCCCAATACCGCGCACACCTACCTGTTGCGCACGACGGCGCCGACCGTGGTGTCCACCAGCCAGCTCAACGCCGCGGGCAATTCAGTCACGACGTACGCGTTCTACGACGGCCTACTGCGGATACGCCAGACCCAGGCGCCGTCACCGTCGGGCGGCCGCCTGCTCAGCGACACCTTCTACGACACGAGCGGCCGCAAGGTCAAGGAGTACTCCCCGTACTACAACACCGCGGCGCCGGGAACGACGCTGGTAACCGCGACCGAGCGTACGGATGTGCCAACCCAGACGCGCACCGTCTATGACGGGGTCGGCCGGGTCACGGCCGCCATCTTCCAGCCGTACAACGTCGAGCGCTGGCGCACGACGTCGTACTACGCGGGTGACCGCACCGATGTCACTCCGCCGGCCGGGGGCATCGTGGCCTCCACGGTCGTCAATGCCAAGGACCGCCCCGTCGAACAGCGTCAGTACCACGGCGACACACCCACCGGCGCCTACGACACCACGTCGTACACCTACAACCGCAAGGGCCAGCTGAAACGGGTTACCGACGCGGCGGGCAACCACTGGGACTACACCTTCGACCTGCGCGGTCGACAGACCCTGGTGAGCGACCCGGACAAAGGCGACACCGCCATGACGTACGACAACGCCGACCGGATGACCTCGACGGTCGACGCCCGGGGCAAGAAACTGGTGTACCAGTACGACGCGCTGGGCCGGAAGACCGCGATCTTCGAGAACCAACTCTCGGCCTCCCCTCGCGCCCGGTGGACCTATGACACGGTCGCCAAGGGACAGCTGACCCAATCGGTGCGGTATGAGGGCACGGCCGCCTACACCGTCAAGGTCGACGGCTACGACGACGGCTACCGCCCGACAGGTCAGACCGTCACCGTGCCCACTGCCGAGACGGGGCTGAACGGCAGTTACTCCTTCCAGAGCAGCTATGCCGTCGACGGAAGCGTGCGTTCCTCGACGTTCCCGGTCAGTGCCGACCTGCCCACGGAGACCCTGACCAACCACTACGACGAGACGCTGGGGCTGGCCAACCGGCTGACCACGGTGTACGGCACCACCGAGTTCAGCTATGTGGCGGATACCGACTACAACGCGCTGGGCCTGGTCGATCAGCGTGAGCTGTACACCGGCCTCTACTCCAACACGGGCAGTCGTGTCTTCCAGTCCTTCTCCCGCGAGCTCGA
>NZ_QHHV01000506.1:0-2539 GCF_003947245.1 Actinoplanes sp. ATCC 53533
GACGTCGCCGGCGTACGCATGCGAAAGCAGTTCGATGTGAATCATGGCGTTCCCTCCTGAGCTGTTGGAGCCCGATCCGTTGGGGCTAACGGCATCGGACATGATCAAACCGAGGTGGAGGATCGAGTGTTGTGGCCTTCAAATGGCATCCGGCTCTCCGCGGGCTGACAATTAGATGACTCCGTTGCGTGCCAGAGATTCGACGTCCAGAAGATTCAGGCAGTCTGTTTTAGCAGGAGGTTCCGAGCATCGTCAGGTGGCTCTGTCCACTCGATAAATCGTTGCCAAAGCTCTTTCGGGGTAGACGAGGAGAGGTCCTTGGTGGCCCGTTCCATCAGCACAGCGCAGTAGATAGCCACCTTGATCCAGCCCAGGTCGAGGAGTAGATCACTACGGGCGGGTTCACACGGCCACGCCTGTCCGTCGTAGCTGCAAAGCCAGGTCGGGAACCGCACCTGGTGCGCTTGCCGGCTGAGTCGCTCGATCACGTCAAGATCGCCGACGGCGGCCCAGAGTAGCGCCTCGGGAAGCGGTTGCATTCCGTTTATCCAGTCGTTGCGGTGGGTCGCCCGACCGGACTCACCGATCGATGCGGCACCGAGGCGCTCGGCCCTGGAATTGGACCCTTCGGTGTGAAACTGAACCATTGCTCGCCTCGCTCGAGAAGGTGCTGAGCAGATAGATGGCATCCGTCGATGTGGATGACGATCCCACTCAGCAATGGACGAAGAAAGCCGTGAAGGCGATCATTTTCGCCGATCTCGGATGTCATCGGTCCGGGTGATCGGCTCGACCGATCACCCGTTCCACTAGTCCTCGACGAGGGCTACCCTTCGGCTACGAACCCTGACGGTATGGAGTTTCCGTGAATACGACTCGGTCCGACGGTGGCCCACCGCCGCCGACAACGTGGGAGAGCCCGGAGATGCGCCGGGCGCTGCGCGACCACGACCTGGCGTGGGTGTTCCACAAGCTGAAGTGCTGCGGCTACACCCAGCGGAACATCGGCGAACTGACCCGGCAGTCCCAATCGGAGATCTCCGACATCATGGGCGGCCGCGAGGTATTGGCCTACAGCGTGCTCCAGCGCATCGCCGATGGCCTGCGAATCCCTCGCGGCTACATGGGCCTGGGCAACTACGACCATGACGAGCACACCCCGGTCGAGGACGCGCTCACCGTCGGGGCCACTACGATCGACGAGGCCGAGCAGATTCGGAAGGCGCTCAAACACGCAGCCGAGGTGATGATGGGAACCTCGCTGCCGGAGGCCGCACGATGGTGGCAGCCGCTCACCGAGCCCCGCACCCCGGTCCCGGACAATATCGGGGACGGAGATGTCGACAACCTGGAGTACCTCACCCGGGTTCTGCGGGCAGTGGACTACCAGAACGGCGGCGGGGCATGCCGCGAGGCGGTAATCGCGCAGACCGCGCACGCCCGGGCGATGATGCACTCCGATTGCACTGACGAGGTCCGGCGACGCATCCAGCTCGCCGTTGCCGATCTGCATAACCTCGCCGGGTGGACGTCGTTCGACGTCGGCCTGCACGGCAACGCCCGGCTGCACTTCTCGCTCGCCCTCGAGCAGGCCAAGGCAACCGACAGCCTGTCCCTGGCGGCGAACATCCTCTACCGGCAGGGCCGGGTCCACCTACATCGTGGATTCCTGGACCAGGCCCTGCGGTTCTTGCAGCTCGGTCAGCTCGCAGCCCAGGACGCCGACGACCCGCTGACGGTGGCCATGCTGCATGCCAACCTCGGCTGGACCCACGCCATGATGGGCAACGGCAGCAAAGCCGTCAGCGCGCTGGGCCGGGCCAAGGACGAGTTCGTCCGTGGGGAGGACAACCTCCCCGCCTGGGTGGCGTTCTTCGGAGCAGCAGACCTGTCCGCACTCACCGGGATGGTGTACAGCCTGCTGCCCGGTGACAAGAACGTGGACAAGGCGATCACCTGCCTGACGGCCAGCATTAAGGCCCGCGGTGAGGGCACGGCCCGCAGCACGATTTTCGAGCTAACCGCTCTCGGCGCTGCGAAGCTTAACGTCGGAGACTGTACGGGCGGGGTTGCCGATGGTAGCCGTGCTGTGGTGCTAGCCGAACAGGTTCGGTCGGTACGCACAATCGACCGCCTTCGCCCGCTATTGCTCGCCGCGCAGGAGCACCCTGATGACGATGGCGCCTCAGAACTCGCAGGTCGCATTGCTACCCTCCAGGGAGGATGACAAGCAGGACATCACCGCCCGGCGCGCGGATCACGGATGAGCGGCTGCACGCCGTGCTTGCCGGCGTGCAGACAATAGCTGGCGTCGATGTGACCGGCGCGCAGCTGATCAAGTTCACCAACAACGCGGTCTTCGCCCTACCGGCCGCTGGCGTGGTCGTGCGGATCGCCGCATCGGCGACGATGGCCGACCGGGTTGACAAGGTCATTCGGATTGCCCGTTGGCTTGAGCAAGGTGACGTGCCAGCAGTTCGGCTCCTCGACTTGGACCAGCCGCTGACCATCGACGGCCTGCACGTCACTCTGTGGGACG
>NZ_QHHV01000507.1:0-2020 GCF_003947245.1 Actinoplanes sp. ATCC 53533
TCTCCGACTCAGGACTATTGTGGCCACAATAACACGATCACGACTCTTGTCGTTCTGCGGAATTACTATTCGCAGCAAGAGCATTCTGTCATCTACGCCAGGACTGCGTCGGAAATGTTGGATAATTTCCATTGTCGTCTGCAGGCCATTTACAATGACCGGATCCTCAAGAACCAGAGACTTGAAGCCAGGTCTCGCCGCCACCGCCAGTATAGTGACACCGTTATTAAGCACCCAGAAATCTTCCGGAGCTTCACCCCTAAGTGTGGCTTCAATCGCTCTATTTACTTCGACGGATCCCTCATAGTCTCGAACGTTCGACAGAAATAGGTGTCGACGCCGATTCTGATTCTCGTCGGTCACAAACTTGAAGTAGTCGGACAGCGACACGAGAGCAATGAAGCCTGCCTCGCTAACCGCTATCGGACCCTCTCGTACTGCAAGTTCGAGCTTCTTCGTCCTGTCGGTGCGGGAGTACTCCAGCAGTTCGCTCGCACCAACGAAATTGAACTCGACCGAAGAATTCGGGAAAAGTCGCGCTGCCGCACCCTCTAATGTGGCCACGGGTTCACGCAGGGTTTCAAATACATGTTCCGAGCGACTAAAGTAATAGAAGCGGACAGCAAGCTTGGAGATTCGCGTAATATTCTGCTGATGGAATCTTCGAAAGCCTCCCGCCTTCCTCGTAAGCTTCTCGTTGTAAGTCTTACTGAGATCCTCTACCGACCTACTGTAGTCGAACAGCGTACTTACGGTAGAGATAAGCTTATCGATGGCCGTGCCACTGAACGATTCAGTGTCCTTGCATTGAACAATCAGTAGCTCAACCACAACTTCCTTGCGTGGCCGAGGGCGATAATCGTCTGTGAGCGGATCTCCGTCAATGAACGTAAACAGAGCATCGATCCCACCGTCGTTCCCTCCATCAACAGAGGCGTCTTGAATCTCGTCGATGCTAAGGTCATAGCTCTTCAATGATTCTGAGAGACAGAACAGCTGAAAGAAGTCGTTTTTGCCCATTGTTGGCGCTATGTCGGAACGTCGCTGCTCGATGATCCCGTCAAGAAGAAGCTGCGCGTTAGTGGACAAGGGACCTCCGCTTAGAAAGCAGGCGCCAACGCTGAGCCGCTGGCTAGTCCTTTAAGTTACTACTAATCAGGCACTTCAAGTCCAGCTTCATCCGCGCAAAAGTACGCCTCGGAGTTATCGTGTCACCCCGTGCGCCGCTCCGTCGTCGAGCAGGCGGCCCGCCACGGTTGGGTCGCTGCCGGAACAGCTCGGGGTACAGCGAGCAGCGTCACGCAGGGCGCCGGCCGCGCTCGCGGCGGTGTGGTCGTCACGGATAGCAGCACCGAGGCGCTCGACGTTCGCCGGGCGGGTCGCTAGGCGCGTTGTCTACGTCCCACCCCATGCCGAGCAGGGGGTGGTCAGTCGTCGCAGAGGTCGTCCGTCTTGCTCTGCCGCCAGACCCCCGGGGCGATCTCCACAAGCGTCGCGTCGCTGCGCGCCAGCTCACGCATGATCGAGTAGCCGAGCGTCAGATCCTCATCATCGTCGCGTACGTCGATTTCGGGCTCTCCGACGGCTTTCTGAGTGAGATACCAGCGCATCTGTCAAGCCTTCCTGCACATGTGCACGGCCTCGGACTCACCAGGTTACGCAGGTAGCTGTCCTAGGTAAACTCCCTCAGTAAGCTTCGCGGGTACATAGCGTGATCACGTGGGCCGCAAGGGGAAGCTGTACACCACCGGAGATGTCGCCGACCTACTCGGCGTCACCCGGCAGTACGCCTACTCCCTCACGCGCCGCAAGGGCTTCCCAGACTCGTACGACGAGTGGGAGAACGGCATCACGGTCTGGCGAGTGCCGGACGTTCAGGCGTGGCTACGCGCGAACCGCCCCGATCTCAACACGGACGAGACCTAACCCGTTCGTCATCGCGCCGAGGCCGGGCGATCACCGGCACGCGTCGGCCCGGACGTGCCCGCCGCACCACGGATGTGGCCGGACCTCCGCGATA
>NZ_QHHV01000508.1:0-1952 GCF_003947245.1 Actinoplanes sp. ATCC 53533
TCGCCGCGTCGGTGTTCCGTCAGCGTTTGCGTCAGAACCCGGACGCGTTGTTCGCAGTGCTTTCCGCCGTGATCGGAAGGCTCCGCGAGTCGGACCGGCGACGTCTCGAATTCGCCGGTTTCGACGTCCTCGAGCGGGTGTCGCTGCTGCTTGCCGAGCTGGCCCGCACCCATGGCGAGGCCGCGCCCGGCGGTGCAGTGGTCATAGGTCTGCGCCTGTCGCAGGAGGAAGTCGCCGGTGCGACCGGCGCTTCTCGGGAAGCCGTCGCAAAGGCACTGCGACAGCTGCGAGACCGCAGGGTGGTCACCACCGCTCGGCAGCGGATCGTCGTCCTCGACCTCAACGCTCTGAGACCGCGCCTCTGAACGCGTATTTGTGCACAGACGCCGACCGGTGCCGGAGATAGACACACCGAAGTGTCTATTGCTGAGGAGCGTCACTCATGGGCGTACCGCAACACTTCTCCATCGTCATCCTGGACGTGGAAGGCTCTGGGGAACTTTCCGGCCCGGAGAAGAAACAGGTCAGGGAAGACCTCTACGCCATCCTGCGCCGGGCGCTGGAGCTAAGCGGCATCGGCACGGCTTCGTTGCGGAGCGAAGACCGCGGCGACGGCGTCTACCTGCTCGTTTCCGCTGAGGTCTCCAAGCGGCTCCTCGTGGAGCCCTTCATCGGAGCTGTCGACGCCGAATTGGCAGAGCGTCGGGTGGGTCAGCCGGGCCTGCGCCTGCGCCTCGTAGTGCACCACGGCGAGGTGCTGCTGGACGAGGAAGGCTCAAGCGGCCGGGCGGTCGATACGGCCTTCGCGATGGTGGATTCCCCGCAGCTGCGCGAGGCACTACGAGATGCCAAGAAAGGCCGAATGGCGGTCGTTGTCCCGGAGGATCTCTACCTGAGTGTCGTTCGCGGATATCCCACTCCTGACCCGCAGAAGTTCCGGATGCGTCAGCTGGAGACCAAACGTGGGCGCCTGCGCACCTGGGTCATGGTCACCGGTGCAGCCGAGCAACCAGGCAGCGGCGGGACCACTCCGAATACGTCCACACCACCGGTACCTCGGCCGCAGCCGTCCATGCATGTCGGTGACGACTACACCGTCGGGACCAGCGTCGGCAGCTTCATGGGCCGCAACTCCGGATCCGTCACGTTCGGGAACGGATCACAGGACACCGGCGGCGATCGATGACCGGTGACCGGAGTGGCGAACCGCTTGATGGAAAGCCGACAACCGCGGCGAACGAGAATACGACGACGGACGACGCCGCGACGAAGACCGATGAGGACGCCGAGCACGGCCCACCTCGCCTTTCACAGGGATTGCTGGATGAGGCTGACGCTCTAGCGGCGGGCTCTCGAGCACTGGCGGAGGCATCCCGGACTTTCCGGCTCCAGACCAACCAACAGATCAATAACTTCTTCAGTACGTCTGCCGATGGGCAGACGCTGTCGCTGGCCGTGCTGTCCGCCGACACCCTTGCCCGGGTCCGGGGTTCATTCGTCCGTCCGCGGGAGTATCCGGCACTATGGGACCGGTTGCTTGATCAGAATTTGGTCGTCCTCAGCGGTGGGCATGGCTTCGGGAAGCGGCACGCCGCTATCCACGCGCTGGACGCGATCTGTGACGGCCGAGTGCAGGAGTTCGGCGCCGACACCATGGCCGACGTGGCAGTCGCCGCACTGTCTGAGGACACCGGCTATCTCTGGACCGGACTAGCCGACAACGTCACGGCCGAGGCGCACGAGGCCGAGCTTCTGCGAGAGGCTCTGCGGATCCGGCGATCGCGAATGGTCATCATCTGGCCGGGCGGCGCGAAGTGGCCATTCGAACTTCGTGAGCTTCTGCAGATCTTCACGGTTGCGCCGGATCTGTCGGCAGTGCTGAGACAGCATCTGCAGGTCGATCTCGAGGATGATCCGCCGGCCGTGGCAGCGATCAACGCTCTTCTCGCCGA
>NZ_QHHV01000050.1:0-52862 GCF_003947245.1 Actinoplanes sp. ATCC 53533
AACGAGTCCTCGCCCGTCTCCGGGTGGACTCCGGCGAGCACTGCGTCGATACGCCGGCTGGTGAGCGGCAACTGGTACTCGACCAAGACCTCGACGTCGTGAAGGCCCGCATCGGCGAGATCCTGGGCGAGCACGGACAGGCTACGCGACCACGACTTGCGCTCTGCCGGACTCACGCCGTGCCCGCTCATCCAAACCTGCTCGGCCACGCGGTCAGCCAGGCTGCCCTCCATGGCAAGACGAAGAAGACCGGCCGCGGACACGCGGAATGCCGACATGAACTGTTGCCCCCGAGCAGCACGAATTGATCGTGCGGATGGGAGGCATATCCAGGTACGGGAAGCCTGTCGGACCGCATACGGACAACGCAGACTGTAGCGGCACGATCATCGCGTCGCTACGACGCGGGAGGCCGATCGGCGTTGATTTTCGCCGCCGAGCTGCGGGCGGCTTCGACGGTGTATCGACGGCCGGAGTCCTCCAGTTTGGCCAAGGCCGCCTGGACGAGATCGACACCCAGAACGTCGGCCAGACGCACCAAGTAGATAGTCACGTCGCCAAGCTCGGCGCGTACGCGTGGCCCGAGTTCCTCGTCCTGCATGACAGCGGCCGACTGTTCCGGAGTGAGCCACTGCAACTCCGCGACAAGCTCGCCGACCTCACCGGCCAACGCCATGGCCAGATTCTTCGGCGTGTGGAACTGTTCCCAGTCGCGCTCCTGCGCGAAGGCCCGCACCCGTGTGGTCAGCTCTGCGATCGAGGACAACGGCTTCATACCTCACAACGTCGAAACGGAATGTTCCCATCGACATACTATGAGCTGAAAGAGCTAGACGTTTGCGCGTCTAGATGCATGTGATCGCGGAGGGCTGACGGCATCGACGTGCTCGGTGAATGTGTGCGGTGCCGGCGATGACGGCCTCGATCGGCGTCTGGGCGCAAGGTGACCCGACTGGTGAGTCGGTGCTCTACCGATGGGAGGCCGATCAAGTGACCGGCTTCGTGATGTTCGAGGTGTCGACCCGGAGGCTCCGGCCGGCAGACGAGAGCGGCCAGCCGATCGGGGACCTGTTGTTCGATCCCGTCGTGGGCGAGCCGTCGGGCACCGCGGCCGGCGTGGACCGGCGGTTGTTCGGCCAGGTGGTCGTCGCGATCATGCGCGCGTACCGGCGGGCCGGCAAGGCCCCGGCCACCGCCCACGCCTACTACTACTGACACTCCAGCAGGCGGAGGCCGTCCGTTTGCTGATCCTCAGTCGCGTGCCGGGTAGCCGAGGAGCTCGATCAGGTCGCCCGTCGCTGCGGCGAACGCCTCGTAGATGTCGTCGTCGAAGTGGTTTCGCCAGTCGCCCGACTTTCCTTTTCGGTAGTGCGAGACCTTTCCCGCGATCTCCCGCTCTCCCCGCATTCTTGAAAAGCTGTACCGGGACAGCAGCCCGGCCAGCTCGGCCGGCGGGAGCTCGATCCCGCAGTGCCGCATCAGCAGGTCCACCTCGTCCTCCTGCCGCTCCCCCGTCAGGTCTTCGTACCGGAACAACCGGACGGCCTCCGCGGCGGGAGCAGTCGCCCAGGACCGAAGGTTCCTGAAGGTTCCCTTTTGAGAGAGATTGCCGATGAGGTACAGCAGACCTTCCTTCAAGGGCTTTTCCTGCAGAACCTTCCGTACCTCCGGAATGTCGCCCATCGGTGTGTGGGAGCTTCGCGTGGAGAAGTAACTGGAGACGACGATGTCACGCGGGTCGCGCAGGACGAAGAACGTCCGGTAGTGGTCGGGTTTCGGGATTGTGGTGAATTTCTTGTGGGAGACGAACAGGCAGGAGACCGCGCGGCCGGGCGGGAAGCCTTGCGGGTGCTGCCACCGGTAGGGGCGCGGGTCGTAGGGCAGCAACCCGGAATGGCGGTAGACGATGGGATCGCTGAGCAGGGCTTTTACCCATTGGCTGGCCGTCTTGCGCACCGCGCAGTGGAATACGTTCTGGTAGCCGCTCCGCGACTCCACCGGCACCGTGAGCCGCAGCCTGGCGTTGTGCGCTTCGCACAGCACGCGCCGCGCCACCACCCGCGACGAATTGGGCGTGTGCTGCTTGAGGAACCTGACTGCGCGATCGACCATCGCCTATACCTCAATCCTTGCCTGCGGAGCAGGAGGAGCTGCCGGTTGCGGCACTTTACATCACGAAGTCGAGAATTCGCTGTGTCCGCGGGGACCGGTCGTTATCCCGCGAGGATTCGGGCCTCGGTGCGGCCGCCGGCCATGCCCCACTTCTGCACCACCACGAGATCGAGTCGGCCGTCCCTGTTCCAGTCCACGACCGCCAGGCTGTGACGGTCGTCTGTGGAGACCTTCGCGGTGCTCTTCTTCAGCAGGAATCCCCGGAACTGCGAGGCACCGTCCAGGACCCGCAGCACGGTCTCGTTGCTCTTGGGGCCCGACTTCTGGGTCACCACCAGGTCCAGATTCAGGTCGCCGTTCCAATCCGCCACCGAGAAGGTGTGGCGGGCGTCCGTCTTGCCCAGCGGGGTGGCGCTTTCCTGCAGGTAGCGCTGCAGGTTTGAGGCGCCGTCGAGCACCCGGACCTCGGTGTGGCCGCTCGCGGTGCCGCACTTTTGCACCACCGCCATGTCCGGGCGCCCGTCAGCGTTCCAGTCCGCCGCGGTGAACGCGTGGCAGTCGCCGGTCGGGCCCAGCGGGGTGATCGTTTCCTGCAGGTAGCGCCGCAGGTACGACGCGCCGTCGAGCACGCGGACCTCGGTGTGGCCGCTCGCCGTGCCGGACTTCTGCGTCACCACCAGGTCGAATCGTCCGTCGAAGTTCCAATCCGCCATGGAGAAGACGTAACGGGCGTCGGTCGGGCCCATCGGGATCGCCGTGTGGAGCAGGAGGTTTTGGAAGTTGTTGGCGCCGCTCATGACGCGCACCTCGGTGGCGCCGCTGGCCGTGCCGGACTGTTCCACCACGACCAGGTCGGCGTGCCCGTCGCCGTTCCAGTCGGCCAGCAGCACCTGGTGCCGGTCGTCGAACGCGGCGGGAAGCCCCGGCACGGCCTTCAGCAGCGACTTGCTGAAGGGGCCGGTCGGCTTCTTCGACGTCGACTCCTTCGGCGTCGACTCCTTCGGCGTCGCCTGCTTGGCGTTCGGGGTCACAGCGACGGAGCTCGTCCACAGCTGCCCGACGATGAGCCGGGCATCGTTGGCTTCCGGGCTGTAGGCCGCGGGATAGCCCGAGACCTGCACCCGCTGGCTGATCTGGCCGATGTCACCGGCCATCCAGCCGTTGCCGGGATAGAGCCGGATCATCTTGTTGAGGAAGGCGTCGGTGGCGAAGCCCGGATCGAGCAGCTGCTCCGGCCGGCCCCAGCCCATCGACGGGCGCTGCTGGAACAACCCGAGGCTGTCGTGATCGACGGCGAGGGTGTAGTTGTGCAGCGTGCTCTCGGCGATGGCCGTGGTCACGGCGATCACCGCCGCTCGGGCGGGCAGCCCGCGCGACAACACCTGGCGCACGATGGACCGGGCGCACGAGATGTTGTAGCCGTTCACCGACCGGCCCATCCGCTTCCCGGTCATCGACGACCGCAGGCCGCGCGCGATCGCGGTGTCGGCCGTGGTGACGCCGCCGGGCTGGCACGAGGTGGAGGGGATCGCGGCCCGGGCGGTGGCAGGCAGAGACAGCGACCCTGCGGCGACTGCTGCCGCGAAGAGGGCGCCGGTCAGACCTGAAAACCTCACGACACATTCCCCCTGCGCGGAAGGGCCGTCCGGCGAGTTCGTCCCATCGACAACGACCCTAACCAACCAGTCACCGGATTGCCACCGTCCAACGTGCCGGCGCGTCGGGTCGCCGGCCCATGCAACCTCGACGTCGATGCAATCGTCATGGTGGTGTGAGAGGCGATCGAGACAAGCAGTTCCACGATTTCGTGCTGGCACAGCGCGCCGGTCTGTTGCGAACAGCCACGCTGCTGACCGCGGGCGACCGCCACCTGGCCGAGGACCTGGTGCAGTCCGCCCTGACCAAGCTCTACGTGGCCTGGCCGTCCTTCCAGCGCGCCGACAACCCCCAGGCCTACACGCGGCGCGTTCTCGTCAATGCTCTGAGCGACGAACGCCGGCGACTGTGGCGGCGGCGGGAGCACTCCACGGCCGAGTTGCCAGAGTTGCCGCGCACCGATCAGCACAGTGAGGCCGTGACCGACGGGCTGCGCACAGCGTTGCGCGAACTGCCGCCGAAGATGCGCGCCGCCGTCGTGTTCCGGTACTTCCACGATCTCACCGTCACCGAGACCGCCGAAGCCCTGGGCTGCTCGGAAGGCACCGTGAAGAGCCAAACCTCCCGTGCGCTGGCCCGCCTGCGCTCCGCCCTGGAAATCCGACCGGCCGTTCCGGCCTTCCGCTGAAAAGGAAAATGATGGACCTGCACCGGCAGTTCGACACCCTCGCTGGCCCCGAGGTCCCTACCACCAGGGAAGATGTCAACTCCGACCTCGAACGCGGCCGGCGTGCCCTGCGCAAGCGCCGCACCCTCCAGAAGATCGCCGGCGCCGCCTTCGCCGTGGCGGCGCTCACCGCCGGCGTCACGGTCGCCACCACCAACGCCCCGGCGACGACCACACCGAACGCCGGAAAGAACCCGGGTACGGTCAGCGTCCCGGCCACCCAGCTCGTCGCCTACACCGGCAGCCAGCCCAAGGGCTACACCATCGACAAGGTCCCGGACGGCTGGGAGATCCAGGCCGACACCCCCGGCACCCTGCTCCTGGCGCCGAAGGATGCCCTCGACCAGAACCCGGCGAGCTTCGTCGGCAAGATCACCATCATGCTCCAGTCCAAGGACCAGCTGGACGCCCCGAAGGGCAAGCAGGTCAAGGTCGGCGACACCGAGGGCGTCCTGGTCCCCGAGCCGGAGCCCGACGCCACCACCCGCCGGCTTCAGGAGGAGGCCAAGCGGGGGGCCATCGCCAAGGGCGGCGCCTCCGCGGCCCCGTTCCTCGTGGACGGCGACGCCAACGACGGCGCCACCCTCTGGGTCAAGCAGCCCAACGGCATCTACCTGCTGGTCCAGTTCTGGGAGGGCCTCGGCCTGAGCGAGCAGAACATGCTCGACATCGGCGCCGGCGTGCACGTCCACAAGGACGCCGTGCAGGGCCGCGGCTGATCGAGCCGATCCGACGTGCGGGGCGAGCCGGTTCGGCTCGCCCCGCACACCTTTGTGCGGTAGGAGGGATTCGAACCCCCTCAGCAAGGCACCTGTTTTACAGGCAGGTCCGACTCTCCAACGTCGGCGCTACCGCCCGGGACGGTGCATATGTCGCGCTCCGGCGGGTGGATTCGAACCACCACCGTACGGATTAACAGTCCGCTGCCCTGCCGTTGGGCGACGCCGGATCGATCAGTCGCGGCATGGAGCCGCAAACGCGTTCCCAGCAGGATTCGAACCTGCGACCTCGACGTTCGTAGCGTCGCGCGCTGTCCAACTGCGCCATGGGAACATCAACGTGCCTTCACCGCGTACCCGGAGGGGGATTCGAACCCTCAACCTTCCGACCCTGAATCGGACGCCTCTTCCGTTGGGCTACCCGGGCGAAAAACATTTCCGTCGAACGTATTTCAGCACACGCACGGGCGGCAGGATTTGAACCTGCGACCTTCGGTTTTGGAGACCGGTGCTCTACCGTTGAGCTACACCCGTAGGACAATTCCGGGGAACGAAAAAGCCGCCCGGCCCTCGGCATGAGGTGGGCGGCGTAGACGCAGACTCCGCTGCGCTAACCGCTGCACCACTGGCCTCGTAGGCGCAGCTCAGCCGTCCGGGTGGACAGATTGATCCAATAGCTCGCGCGACGATTCTGGTGCGACATGACGGTCAGCTCCCCTCGAGGTCTCGGTGCGGCGGTCGACATCCAGGATGACCGACCCTCGCCGTTCTCGTCAACGCTTTTGTGATCCGCATTTCGCGTCCCCGCCGGCGTTGCACACAGTTTTGCGCAACGCGTCGCGCACCGCCAGCGAATTAATTGATGCGCGGCGGCGCCACGCCCGCGGGCGTTGTCGCCGGGTAGCCGTTGCTCTACCGTTCGGCAGATGCGTTCTCGCCCTCTCGGCTACGCCGACGCGGCCCGGCTTCTCGGCGGAACAGACAACGCCGTCATCAAGGTGCTGGGCGCGGCCAGCGGGGCGGCGGCCGCCGCCGTGACCGTCGGCACGCTCGGCGCCAACGACTTCTTCGCCCTGCGCGCCGAGCTGATCACCTGGGGCAACACGGTGGCCACCGGCCTGCGCGAGCGGGTCACCGGGGTGCGCCGCTTCGACCGTACGCAGCGACTGGTCGCCGCGCACGCGATCATCGTGGTCACCGCGTTCTACGAGGCCCTCGACGCCGTGCTGGCCGACCACCCGGATATCGACCTGGCCACCGCCGAGCTGACCGCCGGCGAACAGGTCGCCATCGCCACCTCGACCGTGGTGACCAGGCGGTACGCCGATCTGGTGCAGGTACTGATCGACACGCCGCCGCCGATGCCGGCGCCGCACCGCCCGTTCGAAGCGACCGTCGGCGCCCTCGCGGGATACTTCGGGTCGGCGGCCGCCGCGCTGTGCGGCTTTCTCAGCGGGTTGAGTGCGTTCGAGGGACGGGACGACCCAGTCCGCGAGACCCTGGAAGCCGTCGAGCAGGAGGTACGCCGGGCAGCCGTCGAGCGGTACACGCAGGCGTACCGGGCCCTGATCATCCAGGCGCCCGAGTTCGGCGTCTGGGCGGGCATGGTCGACGACCAGGCCACCCGGGCCCTGCTGCGGAGCTCGGTGACGGATCTGTCCGCGCGGCTCGACGACCTGCGTACGGTGTCCGGCGCGGCCGCGATCGACGCCGTCCTCGCCGGACTCGGCAAGCGGTACCGGGCCGCCCTCGGCACGGCGATCCTGGGCGCCGCGCACGCGCCCGGCCATGTCGTGCTGCCCAGCCTCGGCGACGGCTACATCAATCCACACGGCCGCGCCGCCGTGGCGGGGCCGTTCGATCTGCCCGCCACCGAGGCGTGGTGGGAGAGGTCCACCGCCGTCGACGACGTCCAGGGCTTCCTGCTGGCGCACCTCACCAGCCCGGCCGCCGTCGTGACCCCGCTGGTGGTGCTCGGCCAGCCGGGCTCCGGCAAGTCCGCGATGACCAAGACGCTCGCCGCCCGGCTGCCCGCCGCCGACTTCCTGGTCATCCGGGTCGAGCTGCGCAACGTTCCCGCCGACTCCTCGATCCAGGCGCAGATCGAGGAGGCCCTGCTGCAGATGCTCGGCGAGCGCGTCTCGTGGCCCGACCTCGCGCGCCGGGCGGGCGCCGCGCTGCCGGTCGTCATCCTGGACGGCTTCGACGAGTTGCTGCAGGCCACCGGCATGAACCGGGCCGACTACCTCGATCAGATCCGGCGCTTCCAGCAGCGCGAGGAGGAGCTCGACCGGCCCGTCGCGGTGCTGGTCACCAGCCGTACCGTGGTCGCCGACCGGACCCGCTTCCCGGACAACTCGGTGGTCCTGCGGCTGGAGCCGTTCGACGAACCGCAGGTTCGGGCCTGGCTCGAGGTCTGGAACGCCCACAACGCCGGCGGCCTCGCCGCCCGGGGCCTGCGACCGCTGCCCGCCGAGACGGCCCTCGCCCACGGCGAGCTGGCCGGCCAGCCGTTGCTGTTGCTGCTGCTCGCGCTCTACGACGCGGGTGCCAACGCGCTGCAGTCCGCCGATGGCGACATTCACCGGGTCGACCTCTATGGACGGCTCTTCGCCGACTTCGTGGAGCGGGAGGTCGACAAGCACGGCCAGGGCCGGACCGACGACCAGCGCCGCGACGAGATCGACGCGGAGTGGCGCCGCCTCAGCGCGGTCGCCGTGGCCATCCTGAACCGCGGCGGCGACGTGATCCTCGAAGCCGAGCTGAACGACGACATCCCGCGCCTGCTGTGGGAGAGCGACCTGCGCCCGGCGCGCGCCGATGCGGCCGCCCGCGCCCTCACCGTCAGCCAGCTCATGGTCGGCCGGTTCTTCTTCGTCCACGAGTCCCGGGCCACCCGCGACACCGGCGGCCCGGAACGCAGCTTCGAATTCCTGCACGCCACGTTCAGCGACTTCCTGGCCGCCCGGCAGATCGTGGCGAGCCTCGTCGATCTGGCCGAGGAACGGATCCACCAGCGCCGCCGCCAGGGCGTCATCGACCCCGGCCCGCTGTACGCGGCCACGTCGTTCGTCACCGTCGCCCGCCGGGCCCCGCTGTGGGACTTCTGCCGCGGCCTGCTCGCCCGGCTCGAGGCCGGGCAGCGGGCGATCTGCCGCGAGCTCGTCCTGGAGCTGCTGCCCGACGCCGGGTATCCGCATCCGACGTGGACCAGGAACGACTACGAGCCCTACCGAACCCCGCCGGCGGTGCGGCACGCGGCGTTCTCGGCCAACCTGGTCTGCCTCGCGGTGCTGCTGTCGGACGGGCCGGTGGACGCGGTCGAGTTGGTCGGGGAGCCGGTCGCCGTCAACTGGCGCCGGCAGGCGCTGCTGTGGCAGAGCCAGCTCGAGGCCGAGGACCGCAAGCGGATGTGGCAGGCGCTGCGGGTGGCCTGGCGCCTGGATACCGACCCCACCCGCCTGGAGGTACGCCCCGAGGACGGCACCGGCATCAGCGTCTACGAGTCACTGCCCTGGCCGCCGGAGGTCCGCCCGGTCACCGTGCGCCCCGGCGATCTCGCGACGGCGCTGGCGCCGGACGTGTCGGTCGCCGCCGACAGCCGGATGGGAAAGTCACTGCGCCGGTCGGCCTTCGTGCAGACCGCCCACGAGGTGCGCGAGTGTCTCTACGACCTGATGCCGTACTGGCAGGCCGCGGGCACACCCGGTCTGCACCAGGTCGAGGGGCAGACGTTCCTGGTGTCCGAGGCAGCGCTGTTCTTGCGGCTGTTGTTGTCGCCGCCGGAGGCGCAGCCGCACGAACTCCGCGCCGAGCAGTACCGCTGGGCCTTCAGGCTGACGACCATGCCGCGACAACGAGACCTCCTCATCCGGCAGGTCTTCGATGAGGAATCGTGGTTCTCGGACGCCGAGCTGCAGGCCATCTTCATCAGCATCATGTCGAGCCAGCTGACCGACGTGCCGTCACCGGCCGAAGTCCTGCTCGGCCTCATCCAGCGGAACTTCCCCATCGAGTTGGACAATCCCGTGCGGGAACGGCTGATTCAGATATTTCGCACGATCGGGGAGTCCTAGTCCAGGCTCGGCAGGGTGGCCGGGCCGTTGTCGGCGAACACGTACGTCGTCTTCAGTGGCGCGTCCCCGAGTTCCTCGGCGATCAGGCCGGACGGGAACACCTGCAGGAACGCGCCCTGGTTACTGATCGCGTACGTCGGGTCTCCGTTGGACTTGGCCTTCTGCCGGGCGATGGTGAACAGTTGGCCGGCCCGGCTGGTGTCGCAGGCCGCCGCCACGACGGTGAGCGAGGCGCTGCCGTTGTTCTTGATGCCCATGCAGGACGGTTCGCCGCCGGCGCCGGCCTTAGCGGTCTTGATCAGGTATTTGTCGCCGACCGGGGTGAGCACGAACATGCCGTGCTCGGCCTCGCCGTCGGTCAGGCTGAGCCGGCCGCTGTCGTCGACCACGACGACCGACTCGAAGCTCGGGATCGGCACGATCACGATCTGCCGCTTGCCCTCCAGGATGGGGTCCACCTTGGTCTTCTTGCCCGCGGTCGACGACTTGCCGCTGGAGGTCTTGGTGCCGCTGGAAGTCTTGGTCCCGCTGGAAGTCTTGGTCCCGCTTGAGGACTTGGCGCCGGTGCCCTGCGTGCTCGCTTCGGTCGGTGCGGTGAAGGCGACCGGGGCGTTCGAGCGGCGGTCGGACGGCGTGCAGGCCTGCTGGGTGAGCACCAGGGCGGCGGCCAGGACGCCGAAGAGAACGGTGGCACGATGAGTCCGCACGGAATTCCTCCAGATCGATGTGTTCCGACCTGGCCAATCCTGTCGATCAGCTGTGCGCCGCAGCCCGGTCGCGGCGCACAGTGGCACGAACCCTGGAGATCCCGACGGCTATCCGATCATCGGCAGCGCGGTCGCGAGGGGCCAGGCGACTACCAGTGATCCCACGAGTGCGATCAGCCACGACGGCGCCGAGAACCTGTGCAGCACGGCGCTCCAGACCGCCTGCCACAGCAGCAGAACCGCGAGCAGCGGAACGATGAGCAACAGGAAGCCGCCGGTGAGACCGACGACGGCGGCCCCGGTCAGCGCGATCACCGCGACCGCGGAGACGGCCAGCACGCCGAAGCTGTTGCCGGCGGTGACCAGCTCGGCGGCGTACGCGAGCACGGCGAAGGCCGCCCACACGAGCACGAGCAGCCACCACCGGGCGCCGACGGGCAGCACGTGGGTGAGGCCGAGGTGCAGCGGCAGCGCGATCGCCGTCGCCGCGTACCCGATGAGCACGGGCGTGGCGAACGCCAGCCGCAGCTTTCCCGGGCGGGCGACCGGCGTCAGAGCCGGGAAGTTCGCCCCGCGCCACCGCCGGTAGCCGAGGATCACGGCGCCGGTGGTGGCGGTGAAACCGACGACGTAGCCGCCCAGGGCCAGCGGCAGCCGGCTGGTCGGCAGAAGCGGCGCGACCAGAGCGGCGAACGCCGCCGCGGCGGCAGCCACGGCGACGACAGGACCGAGCTGCGGCACCGAGAACCGCGGCCAGCCCGCCCGGGCACCGCCGAACAGCAGCCGGGCGACGGGGTAGAGCCCGATCAGCAGGGACAGTAGCAGCACCGCGGCCCCGCCGACCCGGCGGAACGGTGCCGGCGGCGAGCGGTCGGCGGCCGGCCCGCCGAAGCTGTCGTCCAGCCAGGCGATCATCTCGCGATGGGTACGCGGCGCGTACAGGATGGAGATGTGCTCGACCGCGGGCACGACCACCATCGACCGGCCCTCGCGGGCGGGCCCGGCGGCACGTTCGGCCTCGGCCCGGAAGTTGGGGAATTCCAGCCCGCCCACCAGCAGGAGTAACCGCGCCGGGCGGTACGGCAGCACCGTCGACGCGTCCGGCAGCGAGATCGCCACCGTCGCCGTGATCTCGGGATGCGCCGCCGCATACCGGGTCACCGCCGAGGCACCCATCGAGTGCCCGGCCAGCGCGATCCGGGAAGGGTCGACGTCCGGCAGCCCACGCAGATGCGCCGTCGCGACGTCGAGGTCGTGCTGCAGCGCGGCGGTCGAGGCCTCGGTGCCCGCCGTGCCTTCCGGCAGCGGACGGGTGTTGGCGCCGTGCCCGGAGAAGTCCAGCAACACCACCACGTAGCCGCGCGCCGCCAGCGAATCGCCGAACTGGGCCATCAACCTGGCCGAGCCCGCGAAGCCGTGCGCGACCACCACTCCCGGGCGGCGCCCACCGCCCACATCGGACGGGTGGACCTCGTCGAGCGGCACCCCGCCGACCACCACGTGCCGGCGGGTCATCTCGCCGCCCGCCCCGGCGAGCAACCACATCCCGGCGCCCGCCGCCACCAGGAGGGCGAGCAACGCCGCGAGCATCGACCGACGATGGAAGATCACGTCTGGGTGCGGGCTCTCGCTATCGGGCCGGGCGCTCGAAGAGCAGTTCCCGGCCGTCCTCTTCATCCCACTGCTCGCCGACGTGGGTGAAACCGAATCCGGCGATGCTGGCCAGCGAGGCGGCGTTCGCCGGGCCGATGCTGGCCCGGACCGTGACCGCCGACGGCTCGGCGGCGGCCCAGCGCAGCAACTCGGTCACCATGGCCTTGGCGTAGCCACGCCTGCGGTACGCCGGGTCTGTGCTGTAGCCGATCTCCACCATGCCGGCCTCGTCGGGCGGGCCGTGGAAGCCGGCGGCCCCGATCACCACTCCATCGGGGACGGAGACCGCGGCTCGGACGATCCAATCGGCGGCCCGCGGGTCCGCGGCGATCTGATCGAGACGCATCCGCCACAGCCAGGTGATCTCGTCGGAGAGGAACCACTCCGAGAGCGGAACACCGGTCGCCGTCCGGGCCGCGGCCAGGTCGCCGGCCAGCAGGGCGTCGAGGACGCGGGGCGGCAGGGGCACGAAACGCACGGAGGGCGTGGGCAGCTGTGGCATCGCGGAAATCATCACATGCCGGGCCCGGGCGCACTTGATCCGCCCAAGTGCGCCCGGGCCCGGGCGGTGAGACCGTCAGCGCCGTCGGGGAGCCGCCAGCAGCGGGACCAGGTTGAGCAGCAGGCCGACCAGCGCCACCCCCGTCACCAGGTTGACTCCGGGGTGGAACCCGCGGAAGTCGGTGCCCGCTCCCCCGTCCGCGATCAGCGCCGTCAGCACGGCCAGCACCAGCGCCGCCCCGACCTGCCCGGACGTCTGCACCAGCCCCGAGGCCAGGCCCTGCTCCGAATCGTCGATGCCCTGGGTCGCCTGCGCCATGATCGAGCTGAAGCCGAACGCGAACCCGCCGCCGAGCAGCAGCATCGTCGGCAGGACCGTGACCGCGTAGTGCGGCGCGTCGCCCGCGGTCAGCAGGAACCACGCGTATCCCAGGACCAGCGAGGTCATCGAGCTGATCAGCAGGCGCGGGGTGCCGTACCGGTCGATCAGCCGGCCCACGAAGGGCGAGCCGAACGCCACCAGCAGGCCCGCCGGCAGCAGCGCGAGCGCCATCCGCAGCGGCGACCAGCCGAGGACGTTCTGCAGGTAGAGGGTCATCATGAACTGGAAGCTCAGGTACGAGCCGAACAGCGCGATCATGCTCAGGTTGGCCCGGACCACCGTGCCGGTGCGCAGGATGCCGAGCCGGATCAGCGGGTGCCGCACGCGCTTCTCGGTGATGACGAAGCCGGCCAGCAGCGCGACCGCCAGCACGATCGAGCCGAGGGTGAGCGGGTCCGTCCACCCGCGGTCGGGTGCCGACACGACGGTGTAGACCGCCAGCAGCATTCCGGTGGTCAGGGTCGCGGCGCCGATCAGGTCGTGGCCGCCGCCCGCGGCCGGGCGGTCACGCGGGATCAGTGCGATGCCCGCGACCAGGGCCGCGATCGCCAACGGTACGGGGATCAGGAACGTCCAGCGCCAGCCGAAGCTGGTGAGCAGGCCGCCGAGGATCAGGCCGGAGGAGTAGCCGCTCGCGCCGAACACCGAGAAGACCGACAGGGCGCGGTTGCGGGCCGGTCCCTCGTGGAACGTGGTGGTCAGGATGGACAGGGCGGTCGGCGCGGTGAACGCCGCGGCCAGGCCCTTGACGAAACGGGTGGCGATGAGCAGCGTGCCGTCGTCGACGAGGCCGCCGACCAGCGAGGCGACCGCGAAGACGGCCAGGGCGGTCAGGAAGACCTTGCGGCGGCCGAGCAGATCGGCGGTACGCCCACCGAGCAGCAGCAGCCCGCCGTAGCCGAGCACGTAGCCGTTGACGATCCACTGCAGCGACGTGGTCGACAGGCCGAGCTCGGCGCCGATGGACGGCAGGGCCACGCCGACCATCGAGACGTCGAGCCCGTCCAGGAACAGCACCGCGCACAGCACCGCCAGCACGCCCCAGAGTCGCGGGGTCCAGCGCTGGGTGAGCGGGGTGGTCGGGGGCGCCGCCGGGACGACGGCTTCTGAGATAGTCACGCGGCAGAAGCTACATGCGCACGCATTAGATGTCGACGCATCAAATCCGCGTGCATATAATTTGGATGCATGTACTGCGACGAGCGGTTAGGATGCGCGACATGACCTCGGAGCCGGCCCTGGTGCACCGCTGGCGCTCCCTGCTGACCAGCTACAACGAGGTGGCCGGCCACCTGGAGCGAGCGCTGCAGGAGGCGCACGGGCTCACCATGGGCGAGTTCGAGACCCTCGACCGGCTGATCACGGCCACGTGTGAGAAGCGCCGCATGCAGGACCTCGCCGCGGCGATGTATCTCAGCCAGAGCGCGCTGTCCCGGACGGTCGCCCGGCTCGAGAAGGGCGGGCTCGTCACCCGCAGCCTCTGCGAAGACGACCGCCGGGGCGTCTATGTCGCCGTCACCGCCGACGGCCTGCAGCGGCACGCCGACGCCCGCGCCACCCACCGCACGATCCTCGCGGAGCACCTCGACTCCCCGGCCACCGCGTTGTAAACGGCTGCGGCCGGCGCCGCAGCCGCCGATGATGGTGACTGTGAGCGGTTCTGACTTCGACCTGCGGCCGGGCGCGCAGGGAACGGAGGAACTGGGCCGGGGCGCGTACGCGGCCGTCTACCGGATCCGGCGGGACGGGGTCGACTACGCGGTCAAGGCGTTGCATCCCACGGCGACCGCCGACGAGCGGACGGTGGTGACGTTCCGGCGCGAGGCCGCGCTGCTGGCCCGGGTCAACCATCCGGCGGTGCCCCGGGTCTTCGACGTGGGGCTC
This sequence comes from Actinoplanes sp. ATCC 53533, assembly GCF_003947245.1. Classification (NCBI taxonomy): domain Bacteria; kingdom Bacillati; phylum Actinomycetota; class Actinomycetes; order Micromonosporales; family Micromonosporaceae; genus Actinoplanes; species Actinoplanes sp. ATCC 53533. Next base: position 14,358 of record NZ_QHHV01000050.1, read on the forward strand.
TCCGGAAACCGGCCGTACCTCGCCATGGAGTTCGTCGACGGCCGGCCGCTGTCGACCCTCATCGCCGCCGGCCGGCTCGCCGAGGCGCGGATCGGGCGCCTCGGCGCGACCGTGGCCGACGCGCTTGCCGCCGCGCACCGGGCCGGGCTGGTGCACCGCGACGTCAAACCGGCGAACATCCTGGTCGCCGAGGACGACAGCGCGCACCTGATCGACTTCGGCCTGGCCGCGTCCGGGCACCGCGAGGTCGGCGACGAGGCGGTCGCCGGTACCTTCGACTACAGCGCGCCCGAGCAGACCGGGATGCTGGCCCGGCCCGTGGACGGCCGGTCGGACCTGTACGCGCTGGGCGTCGTCCTCTTCGAGTGCGCTACCGGCGAGCTGCCCTTCCGCTCCGGCGACACGGGCGAGCTGATCCGCATGCACGCCACCGTGCCCGCTCCCGACCCGCGCACCCGCAACCCCGGGCTGTCGCCGGAGCTCGCCGCACTGATCGGGCGGCTGCTGGCCAAGGACCCCGACGACCGGTACGCCGCCGCCGAGCAGGTCGCGGCTCGCCTGCGCCGGATAGGTGGGCTGGCCGAGCCGCCGGCCGCGCCCACCAGCGACCTCATCGGCCGGGCCCCGCAACTGACCGAGATGCGCGACCGATGGCGGCGCGCCTCGACCGGCGACGGCGGATTCGCGCTGGTGACCGGCCTGCCGGGCAGCGGCAAGACGGCGCTGGCCGGCGTCGCCGCCGCCCAGGTGACCGCCGACGGCGGGCTGGTGCTGACCGGCCGGTGCGCCCCCGACGAATCGACTCCGGCCGCCGCGCTGCGTGGCGCCATCGACCGGTACGCCACGACGGTCGCGGCGGTGCCGGAGGCCGAGCGCGGGGCGGCGGTGGACCGCGTACGCCGGGCGGCCGGCGCCGGCGGCCACCTGCTTGCCCCGCTGTCCGGCACGCTGGCCGGCCTGCTCGACCTGCCCGCGCCGGACGCCGAGGCCCGGCCCGACCAGTTCGCCACCGCGGTGGCGACCTTCCTGACCGGGTTGGCCCGCGCCCACGGGGGCCTGTTCGTCCAGCTCGACGACGTGCAGTGGCTGGATCCGGTCGGGTGCGACGTGCTGCGCCGGCTGGCGGCGGAGCTGACCGGGGAGCCGCTGCTGCTGGTGGCCACCGCCCGCTCGGACGACCGGGACGGCGAACCGGCTCCGGCATTCCGGGCGGCCTGCGGCGACCGGCTCGACCTCACCGTGGCGATCGGCCCGCTGCCCGACGACGACGTGGCCCGGCTCGTCTCGGCCTACCTGGCCGGCGCCGGCGTGAGCCCGGAGCTGACCGCCGAGGTCGCGGTCCGGGGCCGCGGCAACCCGTTCACCATCGGCGAGTACCTGCGGGCCCTGGTGGACGCGGGCGCGCTGCGCCCGCACTGGGGAACGTGGGTCTACGACGCCGAGCTGCTACGCGGCGTCGAACTGCCCGCCGACGTCCTGGACCTGGTGCTGGCCCGCATCGACGACCTGGGCGAGGCGGGGCGGCGGCTGCTGACCTCGGCCGCGGCGATCGGCTCCCGGTTCGGCCCCACGCTGCTGGCCGACGTCGCCGGCCACGACCCCGCCGCCGAGCTGAGCGCCGCGGTCGAGCGCGGCCTGCTCCAGTGGGCGGCCGGCCGGTACAGCTTCGTGCACGACCGGATCCGCGAGGCGCTGCTGGCCGTCCTGCCCGAATCCACGCGACGGGAGCTGCACCAGCGGATCGCTGTCGTGCTGGACGGCTACGGCTCGACCGAACCCGCCACGGTGTACGCGGTGGCCGGCCACTACGCCAACGGCGAGAGCCGACGGACGCCCGAGCGGGTCTTCGCCACCGGCGCCGCGGCGGGCTTCCTCGCCCTCGACGAGCACGCCCCGGCCACCGCCGTGAAGTTCCTCGAACCGGCGGTGGCGGCCGCCCCGGCCGCCGGCATCGTCCCGGACGGCCGCTTCCAGGAGGCGCTCGGCCGCGCGTATCTCGCCTGCGGCCGGGCGGACGAGGCTGTGCCGGTGCTGGAGGCGGGGCTCGCGGCCGAGCCGGACCGGACCCGCCGGGCGAGCCTGTCGCTGCGGCTCGCCCTCGCCCATCGGGTCCGGTGGCACATCGACCGGTCCACCGACGTGGCCTGGCAGGGCCTGGCCGAGGCCGACTGCCTGCTGCCCCGCAAGCCGCTCGCCGTCACCCTGTGGACCCTGGGGCACCTGCTGCGGTGGATCCTCGCCGGGGCTCGCCGGCCGAGTGCCCGGCCCGCCGTCGGTGAGCAGCGCGAGCGGCTGCGGCTGGCGGTCAAGTTGTGCAGCCTGCTGGGCACCAACATGTACATGAGCTACCGCCCGGCGTGGACCGTCCCGTTCGGCCTGCACTCGGCGCGGCTGGGTGCGCGACTCGGACGTTCCGCCGAGTACGCCAGCGGCCAGATCGGCCTGGCATCCCTCGCGGGGATGCTGCGGATGCGCCGCCGGCGCGACCGGCACCACCGCGAGGCGCTCGCCGTCGCGGCGGAGGTGCGGGACCCCGCCTTGTCCGCCTACGTGGCCTACGTGTGGGCGGTGATCGAGTCGGTCATCGGCGGCGGTCCCCGGGCCGAGCTGATGCGGGTGGCCGAGGAGCACCGGCGGTGGCTCGACCCTGACTACTACGTCAACGTCGTCGCCATGCGCTGCCAGGAACTGGCCGCCCGGGGGCACACCGGGCGGGCGGCCGCCCTGCACGCGCACGGCCTCGCCTCGCCGGCCGGCTCGGACGGACCCGACGGCTTCGGCACCGCGGGGCTGCTCATCGACGCCGTCCTCGGCCGGCCGGTCGACACCGAAAAGATCCTCGCCGAACGCTGCCACGAGCGGACCGCCGCCGGACGCCGGCTCAGCTACGCCGTGGCCGCGACCATCTGCGCGGTGGAGCAGGGCGAACTGGGCGAGCCGTTCGAGGCGGCGACCGAAGCCTTCGCCGCGGTCCGGGTGTCGGCGGCCACCATGATGCTCGACCACCGGCTCTTCTTCGCCTATCAGGCGTTCGCCCGGCTGGCCCTCGCCCGGCAAGCCGCCGGCGACGAGCGGGTCCGGCGGCTGGCCGAGGCCTCCACCGCGGTGCGCCGACTGGCCCGGGTGGCGAAGGTCGAGTTACTCAGGGCGTACCTCGGTCTGGCCGAGGCGGACCTGGACGTGCTGTCCGGACGCTACGACACCGCGCTGCGCCGGCTCGCCCGCACCGAACCGATGATTTACTCGGTCGACGCGCCCCTGCTGGAGCACGAGGCGGCCCGGGTCCGGGCGCGGGCGCTGCTCGGGCAGGGCCGCGAGGCGGCCGGCTCCCGCCAGGCCCAGGTCGCCCTCGCGCTGGCCGCCGAGCACGGCTGGGCCAACCGGGCCCGCCAGGTCCGGGCGGAGTTCGGCATCAGGGAGCCGGCGCTGCGGGCACACACCAGCCGCACCCGGCAGACCAGCCTCGGCACCGGCGATCGCTACCGCGGCCGGCTGGAGGCCCTCCAGCAGGTCAGCCTCGCGGCGGCGACCATGCTCGACCCGAGACAACTGGCCCGGGTCGCGCTCGATGAGACGCTGCGCATCCTCGGCGCCGAGCGCGCCGCGCTGTTCCTGACCGACGACGCGGGCCGCCCGCAGCTGAGCGTGGGCCGCAGCGCCACCGGGGAAGACCTGGCTGAACTGTCCGGCTACAGCTCCACCCTGGTCGACCGGGTGACCGACTCCCGGGCGGCCATCGTGGTCACCGGCAGCGACGAGGGCGCGGCGCTCGGATCCCAGAGCGCCCTGGTGTACGGCCTGCGCAGCATCATCGTCGCCCCGCTGGAACTCGACCGGCGCCTGCTCGGGGTGGTCTACCTGGACAGCCGGGTGGCCAAGGGTGTCTTCACCGAACGCGACGTCGACATCCTCACCGCGGTGAACAGCCACATCGCGGTCTCCCTGGAGACCGCACGCGCCGCCCAGCTGGAGGTGGCGGTCCAGACGGCCCACCAGCAGCGGGACGTGGCCGAGACGCTGCGGGACACGATGACCCGGATGAGCGGCAGCCTGGACCCCGACGAGGTACGGCGGTCGCTGCTCGCCATCGTCACCGCGGTGTCCCCCGCGGACCGCGCCTGCCTGGTGTACGAGGAGGACGACGTGCTGACCGTCACCGGGCCGGACGGGGCCCCGTACCCCGATCCGGCTCCGGTGGACGCCCGGGCGCTGCTCGCCCTCACCGCCGAGGTCCGCGACGACCCGGGGATCACCCGCAATGTGGCCGGCCTGATCGGCGAGGCGGGCAGTTGGGTCGCCGTGCCGATCCACACCCACGCCTGCGGTCACGGCGTCCTGCTGGCCGCCGCCACGCCCACGCACGCGTTCGGCGACGAGCACCTGCAACTCGTCGCCGCCGTCGCGGGGCAGGGCGCGACCGCGTACGAGAACGCCCGGCTCTACACCCGGGTGCAGCAGCTGGCCACCACCGACCCGCTGACCGGGGTGTCCAACCGCCGGCACTTCGCCGACCACGCGGTCCGGCAGCTGTCCATCGCCCGCCGCAACCTGCGGCCGCTGATCGCCATGATGGTCGACATCGACCACTTCAAGAAGATCAACGACACGTACGGGCACGCCGTCGGCGACGAGGTCATCAAGCGGGTGGCCGGCACGCTGCGCACCAACGTCCGGGACCCCGACATCCTCTGCCGCTACGGCGGCGAGGAGTTCGCGATCGTCATGACCGAGATGCACGGCAACCCGATCGACGTCGCCGAACGGCTGCTGGTCACCATCCGGGAGAACCCGGCCGACGGCCCGAGCGGGCCGGTCCGGTTCACCGTGAGCATCGGCATCGCCGAACTCAAGCCCGACGACGACCTCGAAACCCTGCTCGGCCGCGCCGACGCGGCTCTCTACCGGGCCAAGGAAGGCGGCCGCGACCAGGTGCGGCCCGGCTAGCCGGGGCCTGGCGGTCACTCGCCCTTGTCGCGCTCCTGCCAGGTGCACAGACAGACCCTGTTGCCCTGCGGATCGGCCAGCACCCAGAAGCTCGGCGCCTCCGCGTCGCTGACCAGCGTGCCGCCCGCCGCGACCGCCGCCTCGATCCGGGGCTGGACCTGCGTGGGGTCCACCCACACGTCGGGGTGCCAGCGCTGCCGGGGCTCGGCGCTGCCGGATTGCTGCAGCCACACGGCCGGCAGCGCCCCGAACGGATCGTCCAGCTCGTCGCCGGCGGGCGCCATCGCCAGCACGGCACCCCAGAAGGGCAGGACCGCGCCGAACTCCGGGCTGTCCAGTGCCAGCTCGAGCCGGGAGACGGTCGCGCAGTCCGTCGCGGTGCCGGCGTCGGCGGCGATCCTGGAGACGGTGCGGGCCAGCCGGAGGTCGCGGCCGGTGACCGCGCCGACATCGTGGCTGGTCAGCCGCACGTCGACGTGGGTGTATCGCAGATCGAGATCGGGATGGTGGTCCATCGCCTGGGCCGCGGCGCCGACGGCGTCGACGATGGCGAGCCCGGCCGCGAAGTCGGGGGTCCGGATCCGGGTCTGTAGCCCACCGAGCAGGTAGGCCCACCCGGCCGGCGCCTGGTCGGCGATCTGCTGTCCCGTCAGTTCGGTCATGAAAGGGATGCTCGCGCAACCGGTCGAGAAGTCAAGCCACGCCCGGGTGACGACCCGCGTGTCGGCCGGCGGATTCCCGGGTCCCGCCGGAAAGGTACGGCTCATGCGCCTCATCTCTGGACTGTTCGCCGTGGTGACGGCGGTGTCGGCCGCCGTGCTGGCTACCGGGCCGGCCGGCGCGGATCCGGCGCCACCCGGGCCGGGACCCAGAGACGCCGCCCGGCTCAGCCGGGCCTGGACCGGCTCGCCGGCACACGGAACCATCGGGTCCGGCCCCGTCTACGCCAACGGATCGGTCTACTACACCGAGGACGCCTGGCCGGTCAGCGATCCCCGCAGCGGCTTGCGGATCTCCCGCCGCGACGCCGCCACCGGGCGACCGCTGCCGTTCGCCGCGCCCGCCGTCAACGCGCTCCTGTTCGCCCAGCCGGCCACCGACGGCGCCCGCATCTTCACGGTCAGCGCGTACGAGAACGCGGATCCCGTCGCGAGCGTGCGGGCGTACACCCTCGACGGCCGGGCCTCCTGGGCCCGCCGGCTGCCCGGGGAGAAGTTCCTGCTGAACCTGGTCATCGCCGGTCCGCTGGTGATCGCCGCCGGGGAACTCGACTGCGACCGGGAGCCCGAGGCCGGCTGCGAGCGGACCACCGTCGCCGCGTGGTGGGCCGCCACCGGCAAACGGGCCTGGCAGCGGACCGTACCCGGCGGCTCGCCGCAGCTCGTGGCGGCGGCCGGCCGGTTGACGGTGAGCACCGCGGCCGGACCGGGCACCGCCGATCTCACCGCCGTGGACGCGGCCAGTGGTCGCCGGCTGTGGACCCGGAAAGGGCTGGCCGCGGGCCCGCTGGCCGCCGACGCCGGCAGCGTCTACCTGGCCGGCGGTGACCTCTGTGCCCTGCGGGCCAAGGACGGCGGCCGGCGATGGTGCGTCAAGGACCGCCGCTACCACGACGTCACCGTGGCCGGCGGCGGGCTCTACGCCGTGGCCGACTCCGAGGTGGCCGACCGCGACCAGCGGGTCGTCGCGCTCACCACCGGTGGCCGGCCCCGCTGGGCGGTGCCCGCGAGCCCGACCGGTCCGCTCACTGTCGCCAACGGTGTGGTCTACCTGCAGCACTACCCGCAGGACGGCCCGGCGCAGCCCCATCCCGTCGACCGGCCGGCCCGGCTGCTCGCCCTGCACGGCAAGACCGGCGCCAGGCTGGCCGAACTCCCGGTGAGCGACGGCTACAGCAGCGGCTCCGTGGCCGTCGGCTCCGGCCGGGTGTTCACCACCGCCTACCTGACGGCCGTGCTGGGCTTCGCCCCGAGGCCGTAGCCGGGGTCAGCTCCAGCCCGCGTCCCGGCAGGCCTGGGTGAGCGCGGCCGCGGCGGACTTCCAGGCGGCGTCGCTGTCGTTGGCGCTGCGGCCCACGGCACTCACCCGGTCGGCGATGGCCCCGTTGTCGCTGCCCGCCACCGACGTGCTGACCTTGTCGGCCAGGGCCAGCCGGGCCGTCTTACCGCGGGCCGCCGGATAGCCCTCCGCGAAGTCGGCACACGCCCGGGTGGCCGGGGCATCGAGCTTGCCGACCTCCTCGTCCCGGGAAGATCTGCCCACCGCAAGTCCAACCAGGACCACCGCGATCACGACCCCTGCGATGACAACCTGACGCTTGTTGAGACTCAGCTTCACAGTTCTCCACTCTGAACTCACGGGCAGGAATCCGGAAGGCAGACTATCCGCCGGCCGGGCTCCTGCCCGTAGCGAGAGTGCGCTCAGGCCGCGCGGTGCGGCAGCTTCCAGCCCGGCCGCGGGAAGTGACAGGTGTAGCCGTTCGGAATGCGCTCCAGGTAGTCCTGGTGCTCCGGCTCGGCTTCCCAGAACGGGCCGGCGGCGGTCACCTCGGTGACGACCTTGCCCGGCCACAGCCCGGACGCCTCGACGTCCGCGATCGTCTCCTGCGCGACGTGCTTCTGCTCGTCGTCGGTGTAGAAGATCGCCGACCGGTAGCTGAGGCCGATGTCGCCGCCCTGGCGGTTGAGCGTGGTCGGGTCGTGGATCTGGAAGAAGAACTCCAGCAGATCACGGTACGAGGTCACGGCCGGGTCGTAGCCGATCTCGATCGCCTCGGCATGGGTGCCGTGGTTGCGGTAGGTCGCGTTCGGCACGTCACCACCGGTGTAACCGACCCGGGTGGAGACGATGCCCGGGCGCTTGCGGATCAGGTCCTGCATCCCCCAGAAACAGCCTCCGGCGAGTACGGCCTTCGCTGTGGTCATCGCGATACACCTCTTTCTCAGCGGCCTGCCTGACGACGGCGGCCTGCCCCACGAACCGTAGCGCAGGGCCGAGAGCCCACCAGCGGAACAAAGTGAGCCTTTTTCCGATATCGCCTCCTTCGCCGGTCGTTTCGGGGCGTAATAGGGCGTGTGAAACGTCTGCCCGCGCTCTTCAGCGCCCTTGCCCTGACCGTCACCCCGGTCCTCGCTCCGGCCGCGCCGGCCGCCGCCACCGCCCCGGCCCTCGCGCCGGTCGCCGCCACCACCCCGGCCCAGGCCGCGCCCGCCTACCACGTGGTGCGGCCCGGCGAGACGATCAAGAGCATCGCCGCTCGCTTCGGCCTGCGACGCCGTGACCTGCGCGCCTGGAACGGCATCATCAAGCCGAACCAGCCCAGCCCGGACGGGGTCCTCAACCTGGCCAAGCCCGCCGGCGGCGGACTGTCCGGCTGGCGCTCCTCGATCGAGACCGTGACCCCGGGGGTGGTGAACTGGGATCCGGCCAAGAAATGCCCGGTGCCACCGGCCGACCTGCGCAAGGTCTGGGTCACCTACATCGACTTCTACGGCGTCTCCCACCAGGGCAGCATCGTCGTGCACCGGACGATCGCGACCCGAACCCAGCGGGCATTCCAGGCGCTGTACCGGATGCGCTTCCGGATCCAGGGGATGAGCCCGATGACCCTCAACGCGCCCTACATCTCGGACATGGGCGCGGTCACCTCCGGATACAACTGCCGGGCCGTCAACGGGAGCAAGACCTGGTCGCAGCACGCGTACGGGAAGGCCATCGACGTCAACCCGGTGCAGAATCCGATGGTGCGCGGCACCTACATCGATCCCACCGATGGCACCTCGTTCCTGCGGCGAGGCGCGTACCGCCGCGGCATGATGCACGCGGCCGGCGCGGTCCGGGCGTTCACCGACAACGGGTTCTACTGGGGCGGACGCTGGCGCAGCCTGCGGGACGACATGCACTTCAGCATGAACAACCGGTGATCACCGCGTCCGGGACGTGCCGTGGGCGGCGAACGAGCGCCGGTCACCGTGCCAGTCCTGGGCGTCCAGCGCGGCCAGGTCCGCGTCCGTCAGGCGCACCCGCGCGGCGGCCGCGTTCTCGGCGATCCGGGCGGGGCTGCGGGTGCCGGGGATCGGCACGACGTCCGGCCCGCGTGCGAGCAGCCAGGCCAGCGCGACCTGACCGACGCCGATCCGGTGCGCCTCGGCGATCGCGGCCAGCTCCCGCACCAGGGCGAGGTTCGCGGCCAGGTTCGGCCCGGCGAAGCGCGGATCGCCGGCGCGGAAGTCGCCGTCGCCGAACGAGGCCGGCAACGCCCCGGTGAGCAGCCCGCGCCCGAGCGGGCTGTACGGCACCAGCCCCACCCCGAGGCGCCGCGCCGCCGGCACGACATCACGTTCGGGCTCCCGCCACGACAGGGACCACTCGAACTGCACCGCCGCGATCGGGTGCACCCGTACGGCCTGCTCAAGCTGCCGCGGGTCGACCTCGGAGAGCCCCAGGTGCCGGACCTTGCCCGCGGTGACCAGCTCGGCCATCGCGCCGACGGTCTCGGCCACCGGCACCGCCGGGTCGACGCGGTGCAGGTAGTACAGATCGATCGTGTCGACGCCCAGCCGGTTCAGGGACGCTTCGCAGTGGCCGCGCACGTGCTCCGGGCGGCCATCCAGCTCGACCCCGTGCTCGCCGCGGACGATGCCGAACTTGGTCGCCAGCACCACCTCGGCCCGGCGGCCGGTGATCGCCCGGCCGATGAGCCGCTCGTTGTGCCCGCGGCCGTAGCTCATCGCGGTGTCGATCAGGGTGACCCCGAGGTCGAGCGCCGCCCGGACGGTGGCCACGGACTGCTCGTCGTCGGCGGGCCCGTACGCCTGGGAGAAGCCCATGCAGCCCAGGCCGAGCGCGGACGTGGCCAGGCCGCCGAGATGTCGTTGTTCCATGCCCTGCAGCCTGCGGCGGCGCCAGTCATAAGTCCAAGAGCCGTTTGCGCTCCCACTCATCGCGCAGCACGATGAATCGATGGAGTTGCGCCAGCTGACCTACTTCGAGGCCGTCGCGCGGCTGCGCGGCTTCACCCGGGCCGCCGAGCAGCTGCACGTCGCCCAGTCCGCGGTCTCGGCGCAGATCAGGGCGCTGGAGGCGGAGCTGGGCACCGCGCTGTTCACCCGGACCACCCGGCGGGTGGCGCTCACCCAGGCCGGCGAGCTGCTGCTGGCCCGCACCCGCAGAATGTTCGGCGAGCTCGACGGCGCCCGCGCGGATCTGGCGGAGCTGGCGGCGGTGCTGCACGGGCGGGTGACGCTCGGCTCGATGGCGGTGCTCGGCGGCTTCGACCTGCCCGCCGCGCTCGCCGGCTTCCACGCCCGCTACCCGGGGGTCTCGCTCGCGCTGCGCACCGGCCTGATCACCGAGCTGCTGGCGAAGCTCGACGCCGGCGAGGTCGATCTGGTCCTCGGGCCGGTCCACCAGGATCTCCCGGCGCGGTTCACGGCCCGCGAGCTGGTGGACGAGCAGGTGGTGCTGATCCTGCCGCCCGGCCGGGCGGCGGTGCGGGAGTTGGCGGACGTACGCGACGAGCCGTTCGTGTGCCTGCCGGCGGGCAGTGGGCTGCGCGCGATCCTGGACCGGGCCGCGGCCGCGGCGGGTTTCGAGCCGCGGGTGCAGTTCGAGACCCACAGCGCGGCGAGCATCCGGGAGCTGGTCGGCGCCGGGCTGGCCGTGGCGCTGGTGGCCCGCTCGGCCACTGTCACCGACGGGCCGGCCGTCGTCGTCGTGCGGCTGGAACCGGCGCCCGCGCACCCGGCCATCGGCCTGATCCACCTTCGGAACCGGCGGTTGAGCGCGCCGGCCCGGGCCTGCCGTCAAGAGCTGATCAGGCGAGCCTGAACAGCACTCCGATTCCGGCAAGCCTGAGCAGCACTCCGATTCCGGCGGGCCCGAGCAGCACTCCGATTCCGGCGGGCCCGAGCAGCACTCCGATTCCGGCGAGTCTGAGCAGGGCGTTTCAAGCACGCCTGAGCAGGGCGACGGATCAAGCAGGCCCGAGCAGGGCTACCAGGAATTCCGAGCCGGGGCCGAACGGGCGCAGGTCCCAGGTGGAGAGCAGCACGTCGGGCGTCAGCCCGGCGGCGGTCGCGTCGGCGAGGAAGTCGTCGAACGGGTAACCCCGGTCGGCGCCGAAGCCGATCGCCACCCGGCCCCGCTCCCCCAGATGGGCCCGCATCCGCCGGAGGATCTCGCCGCGGGTGTCCGGGGCCACGAAGGTCATCACGTTGCCGGCGCAGACGATCACGTCGAAGCGCTCCGGCAGCTCCAGCTCGGCCAGGTCGCCGACCCGCCAGCGCGGCCCGGGGTAGTCCTGCTCGGCGGCGGCGATCAGCTCGGGATCGAGGTCGATGCCCGTCACCTCGTGCCCGGCGGCGGCGAGCAGGCCACCCACCCGGCCGGCACCGCAGCCGGCGTCGAGGATCCGCGCGCCGCGGGCGACCATCGCGTCGATCAGCCGCGCCTCGCCGCCGAGGTCGGCGCCGTCGCGCGCCATGGTCCGGAACCGTTCGATGTACCACTGCGAATGGCCGGGGTTCGCCGCGATCTGCTGCAGCCAGAGGTTGTCCACGTGACAGCACACTGCCAGACGAAACGGGCCCGGTCTCGGGAAGAGACCGGGCCCACAATCATCCGGGAGTTACCAGTTGCGGTAGTTGTCCTGGGTCTGCGCGTTCATCACGTCCGTCTCGGCCCAGCGGGCCGCGTTGGTCCGCCGGTCCTTGAGCTGCAGGACGTCCAGGCCCTTGACGATGTCGTTGGAGTAGATGTAGCCGTTGTACCAGTACGCCGACCACGAACCGCCCAGCACGAAGCTGGTGGCCGAGATGGGTCCCCGCTCCCAGTACGCGATCTCCTTGGGCCTGCGCGAGTCGGTGAAGTCCCAGACCGAGATGCCACCCTGATACCACGCCTGCACCATGATGTCGCGGCCCGGCACCGGGATCAGCGAGCCGTTGTGGGCCACGCAGTTCTCGGTATCCGTGTTGGTCCGCGGGATCTTGAAGTAGCTGCGGAACACCAGCTTGCGCTTGTTGCCCTTGCCCACGATGTCGTAGATCGCGTCGGCGCCGCGCGTCGGGCCGATCGCCGGGTTGCAGGTGGCCGCGCCGCCGCCGCCGAGCTCGTCGGTGAAGACGACCTTGGTAGCGGAGTTGTTGAAGGTGGCCGAGTGCCAGAACGCGAAGTTCACCGTGTCCCGGACCGTCGTGATGACCTTCGGCGCGGTGCGCACCGAGATGTCGAACAGCACACCGTCACCCATGCAGGCGCCGGCGGCGATGTCCTTCTCCGGGTACGCGGTGATGTCGTGGCAACCGGTCGTCGCGGACTGACCCGCGGTGCCACCTCCATAGCCGCCGTCCGGGAACAGCACCGGCGTCGCCACCACGGCGGCGGCGGTCGGGTTCCGCAGCGGCACGCGCACGATGGAGATCTTGTCGTGCGGCAGCGCACAGTTCGGCAGGTCCGCCGTGGACAGGTTGTACGACGAGACGTACAGGTAGACCGACTTGTCGCCGCGCTTGCCCGGAACCAGCGTCTGGGTGTGCGAACCACAGACCGTCTTGACCGACTTGAGATACTTCGGCGTCAGCGGATCGCTGATGTCGAAGATCTTGATGCCTTCCCAGCGGTCACCGGGCACGGCGGTGGTCGAGCCGGCGTTGTCGCAGGAGTCGTTCGTCCGCTGCGAGTCGGTGCCCAGGAACAGCAGGTTGCCCTTGACCGACACGTCGTTCTGCGAGCCGGGGCAGAGCACCTGCGCGGCGACGGTCGGCGCCTTGGGCTTGCTGATGTCATAGACCGTGAAACCGTTGTAATTGCCGCCATATGCGTAGTCGCCCTGGAAGGCCCAGTCAGTGTTGGGGGTGGTGGCGAAGGGGCCCGTCTTCGGCAGGTACGCGACCTGCTTCAGGTTGGGCGTGCTGACGATCTCGTCGACGCCGGGCGGGGTGCCCGGATCAAGGACGGGGGCTTGCGCCGCACCGCTCGAGGGGGCCGTCAACAGTCCGATGAGGACTGCCGCCGTGCTGAGGCAGGCCAGACGCTTGAGCTGCCGCCCTCGTGAGGCAGAGTGCTTCATAAAGCTCCTTCCGGCTGCTGGCGCACCGAGGGTCAGGGTGGTCACGTACGGTGCGCATTCACCTAGGTCGTTACAGTAATCGCCAGAGCATGAACGCGGGGGACATTGTTATCCGGATGAGAGGGCCAGATGACTCGCCAAAGGACATTGACGCTGGCCAGCGCCGCAGTGGTGGTCCTCGCAGCGGGCGGGACGGCACTGGTCGCGCGCGCCGGTGACGACCGTTCGGCCGCTGCGCCACGGCCGGCCGCGAGCTCGGCGCCGCCGGTCCGGGTGGTGCTGCCCGGCCGGCCCGGCGAGTCCGCCCGGGTGTCCGACTCGGACCAGGTACGCGCGCCCGACGGCTCGACATACAACGCGATCGATGTGACATTCGTGCAGATGATGATCGTGCACCACGCCCAGGCGCTGGAGATGGCGCAGCTCGCCCCGGAACGCGCCGGTGGCACCGGGCTGCGCGCGCTGGCCGCCCGGATCAGCGCCGCGCAGGGGCCGGAGATCAGCTGGCTGAAGCGGTGGCTGGCGGATCGCAAGCTCCCCGAGACCGATCCCGCGCACGATCACGCCACCATGCCGGGCATGCAGACCCCGGCGGCGGTCGCGGCGCTCACCGCGGCCCGGGGCGCGGATTTCGACCGCAAGTTCATCGCGATGATGACCGCGCACCACCGGGGCGCCCTCCAGATGGCCGGCGACGCGCTGAGCGGCGGCAGCGACCAGTTGCTGCGCGAGACAGCCAACGAGATGGCGGTCGAGCAGGGCAGCGAGATCCGGCGACTCGCACAGCTCTAGCCGTTGCGGCGCCCGCTGCTGCCAGAGGCGGTCGCCGCCCCGCGCCACCCGCGCACCGGCAAGACCATGATCACTGCCGGACCGGCGCCCCGGACGGTGTTGGTTCGGTCACCTAATCGAGCCACGGGGATGCGTGCGGCCCGGGCGGCCCGATAGGTTGTCCCGTGTGGATGTGAGGGGTGTGCTTCGCCGTAGGCGGCTGCCGCTCGTCGTGTCCCTCTTCCTCGCCGCGCTGCTCGGCGGCCCGACCGTGGCCGGCCCGGTCACCGATCCGCTTCCGGTGCCCGCCACCGCCGCCGCGGCAGCAGCCGCACCGGCTGCCGCGGCATCCACGCCGGTCCTCCTCGACGAGGTTGTCACCCAGCCACCGGCCACCGCGGCCGCGCCGGCCCAGCCCGTCCTGCCTGCCACACCCGTCCTGACCGACCAGGTCAGCACGGCCGCCACCGCGCCACGAGGTCCCCCGCACACCGCCTGAACGTCTCGTCACGCCCTCGAGAAAGTTCGAGGGTGCTCGATTACCGACCTCTCGCGGTGGACAAGGGATAGATCATGGACTTTGCTGTGGCACTTCTCGTCGGCAACAGCGGCCAAGTGGCCGTCATCTGGCTCGCACTCATCCTGCTGGCTGTCATCGCCCTGTTCGCGCTGGCCCTGCCGCGCGGTGTGCACCGCCCGCGGCAGATCTCCGCGTGGCTGGCCGACAACGCGGCGCAGAAGCGCGCCGAGGAAGAGCGCCGGGCCGAGGAGGCGGCCGAGACGATCCGCTATGCCGACGAGATCGCCGTCGCCGCCCGGGGCGCGACCAACACAGCCGAACGCCGCCGCGACGAATGCCAGCGGGCGCAGGCCGCCGTCGAGGGAGCCTGGCAGGCATACCAGCGGGCGGACGCCGCGCTGGGCCGGGCCCGCCGCGCCGCCGCATACGGCTTCCCGGACGCCCCGATCGACAACGACGAGCGGGCCGAGCGGGCCAAGGCGCTGCGCCGTTCCGCCCAGGCCGCATACCGCCGCGGCGATCTCTCCGACACCCAGCTGCTGGACGCGCTGACCCACCGCAACGGATGGGACCCGGCCCTGCACCCGGTCGAGCAGGAGCTCGTCCTGGCCCGGGCCGCGGTCAGCCACCGCTTCGCCGCATACCAGCTCAGCCTCGACGCCGAGAACGCCGCCTGGCAGGCCTCCGACATCGCCACCGCGGCGGTCCGCAGCCTGCGCCAGGAGGTCGCCACGGCCGAGGCCCTGGCCGAGACCGCCCGCGCCGCCCTCCCGGAGACCACTGGCCACGTCCCCAGCGCCCGCCGCGTCGCCGCCGCCGCCTGACCCGCCGCTTCCGCTCTGCTTCCGCATAGGAAGCGGCCATCGCCCCGCTCTGCTCCCGTATAGGAAGCGGCCGTCAACCTGCTCTGCTTCCGCATAGGAAGCGGCCATCGCCCCGCTCTGCTTCCGCATAGGAAGCGGCCGTTGGGCGATCCTGGCGCGGTGGCTATGTTACGCGGCGCCGCCGTTGACGTAGATCGTCTGGCCGTTGATCCAGCGGGCCGGGCCGGCGAGCGACGAGACGACCTCGGCGATGTCCTCCGGGCGGCCGAGCCGCTCCATCGGGTTCAGCTTGGCCATCCGTTCGATCGTCGCTTCGTCCTTGCCGTCCAGGAACAGCGCGGTGGCGGTCGGGCCGGGGGCCACGGCGTTGACGGTGATGTCGCGACCGCGGAGTTCCCTGGCCAGGATGGGGCTGATCGCCTCGACGGCCGCCTTGCTCGCCGCGTACGCCGCATAGGTCGGCAGGTGGAGCCGCGTCACCGAGGTGGAGAAATTGATGATCGCGCCGCCGGGACGCAGCCGGCGGGCGGCCTCGCCGTCGACCACGAAAGTGCCCCGGATGTTGGTGCGGTGCACCCGGTCCAGGTCGGCCAGGCTCAACTCGGCCACGGGGGCCAGCGCCATGACGCCGGCCGCGTTGACGACCACGTCGATCCCGCCGTACCGCTGCTCGGCCAGGTCGAAGGCCGCGCGGATGGCGGTCTCGTCGGCCACGTCCGCCTGGACCGCGACCGCGCTCCCGCCGGCGGTCTCGATCGCCGCGACCGCCTTGCCGGCCTCGGCTTCGTTGCCCGCATAGACGATGACGACGCTCTGCCCGTCGGCGGCGAGACGCTCGGCGACCGCGCGGCCGATGCCACGGGATCCGCCGGTGACGATCGCGACGCGGGGCTGGTTGCCGGTCATGCTGACTCCTTCGAAGGCTATGTCGATAACAAGTCGACGTTAGCACCGCTACCAGCAATGCGCTAACATGGAGGTGTTATCGTCGTTACATGGCATCGGAGACCACCCGCGAACGGATCATCGAGGCAGCCGCGGTCCTGCTCACCGAGGGCGGCCGGGAAGCTGTGTCGACCCGTGCGGTCGGCGCGGCCGCCGGCGTTCAGGCACCGACGCTCTACCGGCTCTTCGGCGACAAGCAGGGCCTGCTGGACGCGGTCGCGAGCCACGGTTTCGCCACTTACCTGCGCGAGAAGGCCGCCCTCAAGCCCGGCGACGACCCGGTCCAGGACCTGCGCCAGGGCTGGGACCTGCACGTCGGCTTCGGGGTGGAGAACCCCGCCTACTACGCGCTGATCTACGGCGAGCCGCGGCCCGGCGTGCGGTCACCGGCCACCCGGGAGGCGGAGGAGATCCTCGCCGCCCAGGTACGCCGGATCGCCGAGGCCGGCCGCCTGCGGGTGAGCGAGGAACGCGCCGCCCACCTGATCCACTCGGCCGCCGCGGGCATGACCTTCCAGCTCATCGGCCTGCTGCCGGAGCAGCGCGACCCCGCGCTGTCGGTGCTGGCTCGCGAGGCGGTCATCGCGGCCGTGACCACAGACTCCCCCGCCGCCGGCCACGACGGCGTGGCCGCGAACGCGATCGCGCTGCGGGCCGCGCTGCCTCGGCTCGCCGAGCTCTCCCCCGCCGAGCGGGCTCTGCTCGACGAGTGGCTGGGCCGACTCACCGCCTGATCAGCTCAGGCTCACCCAGGCGCCGCTGTCGACCGACCGCGCCATCGCGTCCAGCGCCAGCGCGCTGTGCACGGCGTCGTCCAGGGTCGCGCCGTACGGCTTACCCTCCGCGACCGACCGCAGGAAGTGGTAAGCCTCGATCACCTTCAGATCGTCGTAACCCATCGCGATGCCGGCGCCCGGCTGGAACGCCGCGTACTCACCGGCCCCCGGTCCGACGTAGACGGTCCGGACCGGCTGGTCCTGGTACGCGTCCCCGACGCTGACGCTCAGCTCGCCCATCCGGCGGAAGTCCCACGCCACCGCCCCGCGCGTGCCGTGCACCTCGAAGCCGTAGTTGTTCTGCTGCCCCACCGCGATCCGGCTCGCCTCCAGCACGGCCCGGGCTCCCGAGGCGAGACGCAGCTGGCTGGAGACGTAGTCCTCGTTCTCGACCGGGCCCAGTTCGCCGCCGCCGGCCCGGGTGTGCCCCGCGGTCGCGCCGGTCGGCCGGGCCCGCTCGGTCACGAACGTCGCGGTGTCGGCGACCAGCGCGCTGATGTCACCGAGCAGGTAGCGGACCAGGTCGACGCCGTGCGCGGCCAGGTCGCCGAGCACGCCGCTGCCGCCCCGGGCCCGCTCGAAGCGCCAGCTCAGGGCGCCCTCGGGATGCGCGGCATAATCACTGAAGAGCCGGAACCGGGCGTGCGTGACCGTGCCCAACTCGCCGGCGGCGATCAGGTCGCGGGCGGCGGCCACCGCCGGGGCGTTGCGATAGTTGAAGCCGACGACGCCCTGGACGCCGGCTGCCCGGACCGCCTCGGCGACCGCCCGGGCGTCGGCGGCGTCGAGCCCGACCGGCTTCTCGATCCAGATGTGCTTGCCGGCCCGGGCCAGCTCGACCCCCAGCTCGCGATGCAGGAAGTTGGGCGCCGCGATGCTCACGGCCCGGATCCGCGGGTCGGCGGCCAGCTCGCGCCAGTCGAGGGTGGCGGTGGTGAAGCCGTACTGGGCGGCGGCCTCGGCGGCCCGGCCGGGCACCTCGTCGGCGACCGCGACCAGCTCGGGGCGGACCCCGAGCTCCGGGAAGTGGTGCAGAACCCGCAGGTAGGACTGGGTGTGCACGCGGCCCATCCAGCCGAATCCGGCAACGGCGACCCCGAGCGTTTCTCGACTCATCCGGTAAGTCTGCCCCAGCGGCGGCACTGATGATCAGTGCATGAGCTGACCGACCCGGAGCCGGCCGGGTCGCACGACGTCGGCATAGGCGCCGAAGCAGGCCGCGCGGCCGAGGTCCGGGACCTGGATGCGGTAGTGGCGGGCCAGCGCGCCCAGCACCGACCGGTCGGCCGGCAGCTCGCCGTGCCCCAGCCCGGGAACGACGCAACGCGGGGTAGGCAGGTCGACCCGCAGCACCACGTCGCCCAGGCGGAGCTCCTCCCCCGGCTCCGGATCGCGCGGCAGGTCGAGGACCAGGTTCGGGCGGAACCGGGCCGCGGCCACCGCGGGCCCGCCCAGCAACGCGCCCAGCCGGGCCAGCTCGCCCGTGGTCACGATGTGCACGGCCCCGAAGTCGGCGAACCGGCCGAGCCGCCCCACCCCGCCGACCGAGCTGACGGTCTCGTCGCCGGGCCCGACACCGGCCATCCACTCCGGCACCAGCCCGGGATCGTCGGGCAGGACCCGGTGCAGGCGAGGATCATCCGGCGCGGTGCGGCTGAGCCGCACCGGGCGGCCGAGGTGGGTGGTCAGGGCCGCGTCCGCCGCCGCGCTGCCCGCGCGCAGGGCCACCCCACCGACATGTACGGTCAGCTCGTCCCGCCGCAGCGACGTGCCGACTTCGAGGAGCCGGCCCCAGCGGCGGGGATGCTTCGCGCTGCCGACCATGCCGTCCTCGTCGTCTATGCAAGCCCAGGCCCGGTCGCCTTGCAGCCCGTTCTTCTCGACCTCGACCGCTCCCAGCGATTCACCCAGCGCGCTCTTCAGCGGGAAGCGCCAAAGCGCGACGATCTTCGGCATGTCGGCCATGCTGCCGAATATCGAACGCTCCGGCGACCCCGTTTCTCAGCCGCTTCCTCGGCCGGCGCCCGCTTTCTACCCGCGCCCGCCTTCTCAGCCCGCGCCCGCCTTCTCAGCCCGCGCCCGCGGCGACCGTCGATTGGCGTATCGCGTCGGTCCGGCGGCCGAGCGCCCGGACGGCGACGATGATGACCGGCACCAGGACCAGGTGGCAGAGCGCGAGTGTCACCGTGCTCGTGGCGTCCAGGTCGGCGGGCAGCGTCATCAGCGCGATGGTGGCGATCGCCAGCAGTGGGCCGACGACCAGGGCGGTGCGGATCACCCAGCCGCCGAGCCGCGCCAGCAGCGCCACGGCCACGAGCCCGACCAGCAACGGCGCGACGCTGAAGGCGACCACGGTGACGCCGTCCACCACCGCCGGGCCGCTGGACGATGTGAAGCGGAAGGTGCCACCGGCGGCCCGGCCGACGCCGTACAGGATCAGGTTGACCAGCGCCGCCGTGCCGACGGCGGCCGCGATGATCAGGGTTTTAGGCATCCGCCGGCTCCGTCCCGCGCGCGAGGAACGCCTCGATGCGGGCGAAGGCGCCCACCCAGACCTCGTTGACGAAGAAGTCGCGGACCTCGGGCACCGGGAAGCCGCTCTGGACGACGGTCACCAGCGTGCCGTCGTCGACCGCCTCGAAGGTGATCTCGACCCGGGTGGTCATCGTCATGCCGTCCGGGCTGGTGCCGGTGGAATCGGTGACCAGCCGGTGCGGCCGGTCGATCTCCACGAACGTCTGCGTCTCCCGGAACAGCGTGTCGGGATTCGGTCCCCACACGGCGGTCTGCTGGCCGCCGACCCGGAGATCCACCTCGATCTCGACGATGCCCGGCTCCTCGTCGAGGATGCTGAACCAGATCTTCTGCTTCTCCGCGTCGGTATAAGCGTCGAAGACCTCGGCCGGGGTCGCCGGCAGCCGCCGCGTCATCCGCATGTCCAGAGTCATGTTCGGTGTCCTTCCGTGCCGCGTTCGAGAGTGAAGTAGGCGTCGAGGCCGTCGAGCTTGCGGGCCCAGAGCCGTTGGTAGAAGCCGATCCACGCCATGGCCTCGTCCAGCGGCGCCGCGCCGAGGCGGCACTGCCGTGCGCGTCCCACCTTCTCCGTGATGACGAGGCCCGCGTCCTCGAGCACCTGGACGTGCTTCTTCATGCCGGTCAGGCTCATCCCGACGGGCTCGGCCAGCTCGCCGATGGTGGCCGGGCCTTCGCCGAGCCGCACCAGAATCCGCCGTCGCTGAGGATCCGCGAGCGACGCGAACACACGATCGAGGATTTCTTGCTGAACCATGTGGTTCACATTACGACACTGAACCACTTAGTTCAACAATGCGCAAGGCGGGCGGCCAGGGTGGCCGCCCGCTCTGCTTCCGTGATCCGGCTCTCACCAAGCCGTGACCGGCCGCTCTGCTTCCGTGACGCGGCTCTCACCAAGCGGTGACCGGCCGCTCTGCTTCCGTGAGGCGGCTCTCACCAAGTGGTGGGTGCGGGCGGCGCGACGACCGGCGGGCGGTCGTCGCACGTGATCGTGTTCGGCAACTCCCAGGGTGCGAGCCACGGGCCGGTCGTGCCGCCGCCGTCGTTGCCGCCCAGGTCCGTCACGGTAAATTCCGAGCCGGTCGGCTTGAAGTTGAACGAGCCGCAGTTGTTGATGCCCACCGCGCCCACGTTGCGGGCGTCGACATTGGCGAACGAGGCCGATCCGGCCACCCGCGCGCTGACCACCGACGTGCCGGTGCCGTCCACCCGGATGTCCTGGAAGCCGACGCCGGTGATCGTATAGAGGTCCTTCACACCCCAGTCGCTGACCAGCATGATCGCGTTGTAGGTGCTGTCCAGGTAGTGGTCGCCGGTGACGCGGATCCGGGCGTCGATGCTTCGGTCCAGCGCGTAGAACCAGATCGCGCCGAGGCCGATCTTCCAGTTGAGTTCGAACGTGCCCGCCCGTACCACGGTGTTGTTCTTGATCGTCAGAGCGCCGGCGAACGGCTCGGCGCCGAACCGGGAGCCCACGTGGATGCCGCTGCCCTCCCGGATGGGGTCGGCGATCAGGTTGTTCGACACGGTGTTGTCGGTGCCGCCATAGATGGCGATGCCGTTGGCCAGGGTCGGCGTCTGCACGGTGTTGTGGTCGAACGTGTTGCCCGTGTTCGCCGCCTTCTCCGACCACATGGCCAGGCCGTCGTCGCCGGTGTTCCGCACGAAGTTGCCGCGCACCACCGAGTTCGTGACGCCGGTGTGGAAGTTCAGGGCGTCGGCGATCTGGTCGACGATCACGTTGTTCGTGATCCGCAGGTTGCGCATGGGGCCGTCGAACCACAGTCCGACCTTGGTGTGCCGGATCAGCAGGCCGTCGATGCTGGAATCGCTGAGCGCGCCGCCGACGCCGTTGACCTGGTCGGTGTCGATGCGCTCGCGCACGTCACCCTCGATCGCGAAGCCCTTCAGATGCACGTTGCGGCTGCCACCGTCGGCGGCATCCCTGCCGTAGAAACCGACACCGGTGTGCACCGAGCCGTCCGGCGCGGGCGCGGGCAGCGCGACCTGCCGGCCCTTGATGATCGTGTACCAGCTGCCGGCGCCCTCGATCGTCACGTCGTCGACGATGATGTGCCTGTTCACCTGGTACGTGCCCGGCGGCACGTACACCTTGAGGCGGGCCCGCTTCGCGAAGGCGATCGCCTTGTCGAAGGCCGCGGCGGCGTCACGCCGCCCGGTCGGATCGGCGCCGAAGAGCACCACGTTCGCCGCGACCGGGTCGACGTGCGGCCGGCCGACAAGCTGCGAATCGAGCAGGTCGATGACCGTCCACGCGGCACCGGCGGAGGCGGTGAGCCGGATCCGGTCACCCGCCCGGTAACTCCGGCCGAGCAGCAGCCGCTGCTCGTCGTAGAAGTGCATCGGCCGGAACGGTTTGTCGATCCCCGGCGCGGGGATGGTGGCCGACGGTACGCAGCCACACTCGGTGATCCACCAGTCGGGGTGCAGGAGGTCCGCGGTCGGGTCGTTGGTGAACGGATACTGGTTGTAGAGGTACGCGTACTGCGAGGTCAGGGTCATCGTCGCGGCCCGTTTGCCGTTGACCGCCACAGCCAGCGGCGCCGTGATCCCGCCGCCGGTGGGGGCGTCCGGGATGCTGTAGCGCACCGTGATGGCGTTGGCGGCCTTCGGCAGGACGAACTCGACATACTGGCCCGGGGTCAGCTTGACCGCGGTCCGGCCGGAGGCCTCGCCGGCCAGGGTGTAGGCGGCACGGTCCGGACCGATGACGGAGCCGGTGAAGGTGGCATTCTCCGCCTCTTGTTCGGCGAAGTCCACTGTCGCGCCACGGCCGGTGACGAGGGCGGGATCGAGGCCTGCGCGGGTCACCACGGGGGCCGCGGCGGTGGTGCGGGGCGCGGTGGGGGACGCGGTGGCGGCCCTGGTCACGACCGGGAACGCGGCGGCGGCTCGGGTCGTGGCAGCGGCGCTTGCGGGGATGCCCGCAGCGGCGATCAGAGCCAGCCCGACAACGAAAGCGGTAGCCAGGGCGGGCCACCTCGCATTCACAGACATCGAGCAGCTCATTTCTCTCGGGAGCGCCGGCTGAGGTGACCTTAGGTCGGCTGTGACGAACTCCACAAGAGGCTGTCTACTATTTTCGTGCTTCTGCTCGCTTCTTTCAAAATCCCTCGTTGATTCAGGCGGCCTCGTTGGTGAGGACGACGAGCTTGCCGGCGGCGACGCCTGCTTCCATGTCCGCGTGCGCTTGGACGATCTGGTCGAAGCGGTACGTGCGGTCGAGCGGCACGATGGCCTCGCCCGCCGCGACCGCGTCGAGGAACTCCTGCAGCACGGCCGGCGGCAGATCGTCGGCGTCGCCGCCGTAGCCGGCCAGCCGCACGCCGCGCGGGAGATAGCCGATGGGGTAGAAGTCCGGCACGATCCACTCGTTCGACAACATGCCGGCCATGCAGACAACCCCGAGCTTGCGCGCGGCCCGCAGGGTGTCGGGCAGGGTCGGCGTACCAACGAGCTCGAGGGCGTAGTCCACCCCGTCCGGCAAAATCGCGCGCACCTGCGCGGCCACGTCCCCGTCGTCGATCAGCACGTGGTCGACGCCGACGGCCCGCAACGCGTCCGCCTTGCCTGGGCTGCGGGTGGTGGACAGCACCGTCATGCCGAGGCGCTTCGCGAGAACCGCGGCCGCCATGCCCACCGAGGAGGTGCCGCCCCGAACGAGCAGCGAAGTCCCTGGCTGCACGTCGAGGCCGGCGGTCAGCGCGCCGTACGCGGTCTGCAGCATCTCCGGCACCGCGCCGAGCGTGGCCCAGTCGAGGCCGCTACGGAACGCGATCACCTGCGCCGCCGGGACGCACGTGTACTGCGCGTAGCCACCGTCGAACGTGCGGCCCATCCCACCCATCATCGCGAAGACCTGCTGTCCGACCGCGAACTCGCCACCGGGCGCCGCGGCGACCACGCCGGTCGCCTCGATGCCGGGCACCCGCGGGAAGGTAACGCCCTGGGCGAGCCCGAGCCGGGTGTGCAGCTCGGAGCGATTGAGGCCGAAGGCCTTCACCTGGATCAGCACCTGCCCCGGCGCCGGAACGGGAATCGGCAGCTCGCGGATGTGCAGCGCCTCGGGCGGGCCGGGCGCGTCCAGCACGACCGCTTCCATAGAATTAGCTTCCATGGAAGCAATATAGCTGGGCGACGGCGGGCGCGCCCGGTGCTGTCGCACACATTGCTTCCGGCGGCCCCGTGCTGCTCAGCGCATGTCGGCCGCCAGGTTGACGCGCAGGTAGGCATCCACCCACGCCTCGGCGGCATCGTCGCCGGGGTCAGGCCCGAGCCGCTCGGCCAGAGCCTCGACCGTCTCCCCCACCCGGCGCAACCCGACCTGGCGCAACCGGCCCGACGCTGTGCGCAACCGGCCGGGCACCGTGGCCGGCGCATGCTGCAGGCCGCCATGTGCCAGCTCGGCGAGCAGGGCGGCGGCCTCGTCCAGGGCCAGCCCCAACGGATCCATGCTGAGCACCGGGGCATCGTCGGGATCGGTCCCACGGTCGGCCGGGGCGAGGTCCGGAACCACGACAGAATCGGCGAGTGCGAAACCGATCGGATCGATCACGACTCCACCACCGGCCCGGCGAACACTGCCGGCCACGTACCGAAGCTCGCCGCGCAGGGCGGCGGCCATGCTGTCCAGCCGGCCGGGAGCGCAGGCCGCGTGGGACGCGGACACCACGGCGGTAACCCCGGCCGCGTCCGCGATGACGGCATCAAGTCGCTGCGCGCCGGGTGCATAGCTCACCGAACGGACCTCGGCGACCGGTATGACCCGCACCAACTCGGCCTCGACCCGGGCCCGGACCGGCCGCGGTGGCAGCGCGATGAGCTCAGCGGCGAGCGCGGCCAGGTCACCGGCGATCAAGGCCCGGGGCAGGTCGTGCCAGG
Organism: Actinoplanes sp. ATCC 53533; assembly: GCF_003947245.1. Classification (NCBI taxonomy): domain Bacteria; kingdom Bacillati; phylum Actinomycetota; class Actinomycetes; order Micromonosporales; family Micromonosporaceae; genus Actinoplanes; species Actinoplanes sp. ATCC 53533. The sequence goes on from NZ_QHHV01000050.1 coordinate 38,646, forward strand.
AGCCACGCGAGGCCATCGCTTCGGTACGGCTCAACCGCCGGGTGCCGAGACGAACGGCCCGGCTCGCACTACGGGCTGCGGACTCCGTGACCACAGCGCCGGCAGCCAGCGCGCCGATGCTGACCCCGGCGACCCGCCGCCCGGCAAGCAACGGCCCGGCGTCACCGGTCTCATACGAGCGGCGCAGCACCAGCACGGCCGCGCTGTCGGCGTGGGCGAGAAACACCTCGACCACACGCTCGGCGCCGACAACGGAAACCCGCGCGCCGAGACCATCGAGGCGGGCCCGGCGGAGGGGGGTCTCGGAGGCCTCGTCGGTTCCAAGCACCCGCGACCGCAACGCCCGCTGATCTTGTGAGCCTGACGGTGGTCGCGGGCTGCTGATCCGTGCGGGCTCAGCGATCTCGTCCGGCCCGGTGCCCAGGCCCGACTCAGCGCCCAGGCCCGGGCTGGCACCCACGCCCGGGCTGGCACCCACGCCCGGGCTGGCACCCACGCCCGGGCTGACACCCACGCCCGGGCTGACACCCACGCCCGGGCTGACACCCACGCCCGGGCTGACACCCACGCCCGGGCTGACACCCACGCCCGGGCTGACACCCACGCCCGGGCTGACACCCACGCCCGGGCTGACGCTCAGGCCCGGGCTAACGCTCGGATCAGGGCTGGCACTCGGGTTTAGATTTGTGTCCGGTTCCGGGTCGGCGCTGGTCACTGCGCGGTGGCGGGCGAAGAGTTCTGCCACGTGATCGGCGAGTGCCTCAGGGCGGTATCGGGCGCTGCGGTCCCGGTAGGCCTCCAGTTGCGCGACGAGATCGTCGACCGCGAGGAGCGGCCATCGCATTCGTCCTGCTTCGAGCGCGCGCCTGACAGCACCGATGTCTGCCGCGATGCCGGCTCCGACGTGAACGGCCCCCTCGCGCAGCACGACGCTCGCGAGCGCCACGGCCGCGTCCAGCCCGGGCCCGCCGGCCGTGGCTCCGCTGCCGCCGACCTGCACCTGCACGTCGGCCTCGCCCGGGAAGCGCGCATCCGCCTCCCGGAACGCCCAGACAGCGAGCGCCAACACGTCGTCACGCACCCCGGCGACCGCGTCGGTGCGGGCGAAACCCAGGTCGCGGGGCACGAGAAAGCGCACGGTCGCCGTCGGCAACTCCACACTCGATACCGGGTCGCCGGGCCGGGCGCGGTGCACCCGCGCGACGTATCCGGTCCGCTGCACCCGACGCGCGGCGGTCACTCGGCGTGCCCCGATTCGCCCCATCAGTTGGGCATCGGTGAAATCGCCCGGCGACCACTCGATCCGGGCGTTCCCGTCGGCATCAGCCTTGCCGAACCCCGCGACTGAGATGTCACCGTCGACCCGGGCTGTCGGCCCGGCCGCGTCACTCGGGCCAGAGTCGCCGGCCAGCGCCAGACTCGGCTTCGAGCGGCCGGCTCGGCCCTGGTGGCCATGGTCTTGAAGACCGAAACCCGGGTGACCGGAATCCACGTGACCACGATCCACGTGACCACGATTGGCGGGACCGGGATCGGCGTGACCGGGATCGGCAAGACCGACTTTGAGGTGGCCGGAGCCTGGAATGCCAGCGTCGGCCTGACCGGGAGCCGGGCGATCCTGCGGATGGGTATCAGGGTGACCTGGGTTTGTGCTCTCCAGGTGATTCGCTTGACCGGGGTGATCGGGATGGTTCGCAACGCGTTGGTAGGCCAGGACCAGGCCGACGATGTGCCGGCATACGCCGGGCGCGCCACAGCTACACCGCCCCTGATCGAGGCCGCCGGCCGGCAGCGCAGTGGTCACCCCGTCGTCGTAGGTGGCGTGGACTGTGGCTTCGCCGTCCTCGACCACCACCGGCATGGCTCGCTCGATTTCGCGGACCGCCCGCTTGACCAGGCCCCGGTTCGTCAACTCCGCCAACGTCTCGGGCGTCAGTGCCCGCAGTTCCGTCCTCATGGAAACCTCCGCGCCGCGACAGACGCAGCCGGCCGAGTGGCAACGGCCGCTGATGGACCGTGCCGCCTGCGTTGCTCGCTCATCGACCGACCTGCTCGGCGACGAAGGTAGCCAGCTGCCCCGGGGTCATGGCGCCCACCGAGGCGCCCACGTCGGCCAGGCTTTGGGCCGTGTGGGTGTCGTAGCTGGGGTTGGCGTCGTGGTCGAGCGCGGCCAGCCCGAGCACCTTCGTACCCTGCTCGACGAGTTCGCGGACCGTACGGATCAGCAGCGACGGCGAGCCGCCCTCGTAGAAGTCGGTGATCAGGACGACGATCGCCCGGCGAGGCTGTTCGATCAGGCCGGCACCGTAGCGAACCGCCCGGGCGATGTCGGTGCCGCCGCCGAGCTGGACCTTCATGAGCAGTTCGACCGGGTCGTCGACCTCGCTGCTCAGGTCCACCACTTCGGTGTCGAAGGCGACCAGGTGGGTCCGGACGCCCGGCAGGCCCCACAGGCACGCCGCCGTCACCGCGGAGTGGATCACCGAGTCGACCATCGAGCCGGACTGGTCGACCAGCAGGATCACCTGCCACTGGTCGATCTGCTTTCGGCTTCGGGAGAAGAAGTGCGGTGTCTCGATGAACAGCCGCCGCTCGGCCGGCCGGTAGTGGCCGAGGTTGGCGCGGATGGTCCGGGTCATGTCGAAGTCCCGGGCCTGCTTCCACCGGCTCGGCCGCCGGGCCCGGGTGCCGGTGAACGCCGCCCGCACCTCGGTGGCCAGCTTCGCCATCAGGTCGCGGACGACGGCGTCGACGAGGCGCCGGGCCAGCCGCAGCACCTCCGGATTCATCAGGTGTTTGGTCTGCAGGACGGCCTTGAGCAGCGCCGGGTTCGGCTCGATCCGTTCCAGCACGCCGGGATCGGTGACGATGTCGGTGATCTCGTATCGTTCGATGGCGTCGCGTTGCAGCCGCTCCACCGTCTCGCGGGGGAAGAGCCGGGTGATGTCGTTGAGCCAGTCCACTGTGGTCAGTGCGGACGGCCCGGCACCACCGGCCCGGCTCGTGCCGCCCCGGATGCCACGCTGTTCCAGGTCGCCGTCGCGGCCGTAGAGCCAGTCAAGCGCCGCGTCGCGCGCGAGCCCTTCCGGGCCGAGCGCTTGCATTGACGACGCCGGGGCCCCGAGCACCAGCCGCCATCGTTCGAGATCCGGGTCAGTCACGGGCTCCACCCATCAGTCCCTCGCGGCGCAGCACGGCATCGACCCGGTCGTCCAACAGCATGCCGGCCGCGACCAGTTCCGGATTCGTGACGCCGCGCAGCAGGCCGCGCCCTGTCCCGCTGAGGCCTCGTCGTTCCAGCAGCCGGCCGGCGATGATCTCCCGCTCGCGCGGCGGGAAGAACTCGAACGCCTGCCGCAGCGCCGGCACCGCGATCAGGAAGTCGTCGGCCGCCATCCCGGACAGCAACTCATCGAGCAATCCGATCACTGCCGCCGTGTGCAGCACCTCTTCCCGGGCCAGCGCGAACAATCCGGCCAGCCAGTCTCCGGCCGACTCCGGCAGGAACGCTCCCCGCACGGCCCGCAGGGGATCGAGCCCGGCAACGGCCGGCTCGAGCGGAAGGGCCTCATCCGGCCCAGCAACACCTGGACCCGCAGCCGCCCCGGACGGAAACACCTCCGGCACGGAACCCGACACGACAACACCCGGGCCGGGCGGTGGTGCCCCTGGCTCGGGGGGCGGGCCTTCGGTGGCTTGACTGTCGGCTGCTTCTGGCGGACGCAGGGCCCAGCGCAGTCCGAAGGCCGCGCCGCGGAGATCGGGTGGTGCGTCGCTGTCTGCTGAGATTCGCGCGGCCACCTCAAGGGCAGTCTCGACGTCCAGGCCGAGCTCCCGGCGGGCATACCGGAGGGCGTCGCGACATGCCGCGAGGGCGCCGATTCGGCCCAGATCGGCCGGCGCGGATTGGCCGTGGACGCCCTCGGCCAGCCACAGGGTGCGCCGGACCGAGGCGACGATGACCGCCCCCAGGGTCGTGCTGTGGGCGGAGCCGAGGATCCGGTCGTGTCGCCACATGGTCAGCACCACCGCGAGCATGCGGCCGAGCGCGCCGAGGTCTGCCGCCGCGGCCACGGTCTCCTCGATGCCGGCGAGGGCCTGCTCCGACACGTCGGTCGTGCCCGACAGCGCCGCGTCGAACAGCACGCCCGCGAGCAGGTCCACGTTCCGGCCGGCCTGCGTGGCCCGCTCGGCCAGGGCCGCCGCGCACGCGTCGGCGAGGGTGGCGCCGTACGCGCCGGCCTCGATGAATGCGGTGAGCCTCGCGGGGTCGGGGCGCAGCGTCCAGCGTTCCCGCAGGACCGGCTCCAGGCCCGTGGCCGGCCCCGAGTCGCGGCGGAACCCCGGCACGGCCAGGATGCGGATCCTGTGCAGCACCTTGCTGCGGGCCCGGTCGGCCGCCACGGTCAGGTCCAGGTCGAGGTCGGCATCGCCGTCCAGGCCGAGCCGTTCGAGTTCGGCCTGGACGTGGTGGACCAGCGGCGGTGCGGGCGTGTCGGCGTGCAGGCGACCGACGCGCGTGCCGCTGAGCGCGGCGACCATCTCGACCACGACGGGATGGCTCCCGGTTCGCAGGCTGCCCCGGGCCGCCCAGGGCAGGGGCACGTCCAAGGCCTCCTTCACCAGGGCCGACGCCAGCCCGTCCAGCACGTCCGTCCGCGCCGGATGTCGATGGCCGCGTACGGTGGCCAGCCCTTCCGCGGTGGCCCTGGCCGCGATCAGGTCCGCCGTGGACACCGGCTGCTTTCGCTCGCGCAGCCGGCCGGCCACCGACTCGGTGAGGTGCCGCGCCGCGCTCCGCGGTCCCGACTCCCACAGCTCCTGGTAGTAGCCGGGGGACGGCATGCCGGACTGGTATCCGTCGAAGGCGTCGAGCCGCCGGAACGAATACGGCACCAGGAAGCTGCCGCCGACCGCCTCCACAGGCAACTCCGGCACCTCTGGCCACTGGGCGCCCCCCGGCGCGGTGGCGAGCGCCGACACCAGCGCCGGCCGGTGGAATCCGCCGGTCACCACGACGACCGGCCGCTCCCCCGCCTCGGCGGCCGCAGCCTCGACCCACTGCGCCATGTACGCCTCGCGTGCGGTGTCCGACTCGCCGGCCGCCGACTCGCCTCGTACGAGATCGAAGTAGACCGCGAGTCGCTCCGCGAGGCCGTCCTCCGGGGCGATCTCGAACAGGTGGTCCCACAGCACGTCTACGTTGTCCACGTCGAAGCTGCGGCACAGCCGTTCCATTACCTCGGCGTATCGCAGCTCGGCATCCGCATAGCGGTTGCTGCGCCCGGCGAAGGCCGGATGCCAGGCGGGTAGGTCGATGAACCTCAACTCCGCGCCCACCGCCCGGCCCTGGGTGAGCGCCACCCACTCCGGCGAGTATGCGCAGAACGGCGCCCAGGAGCCATGCCGCCGCTCGCCGTCGCGGTAGCTGCTGAACACGGCGACCGGCAGCTCGTGACCCAGCAGCAGCTCCCCGATTCGCCCGTTGAGGTCGGCCGGCCCTTCGATCAGCACGTAGGCCGGTCGCAGGGCTTCAATAGTGGCGGCGACGAGCCGGGCGCACGCCGGGCTGTGGTGCCGGACCCCGATGAACGTGACCGTCATGGCTCAGCCCGGCAGCAGGTGGCGGGCGTTGTGCAGCGCCTGCCACTGCTCGCCGCCACGCCAGGTGACCTGCTGGGCCAGGTAGCGCCGCAGCTTCGCCAGGTCTTCCGGGTTGTCCTTGGCCGCGGTGCCGGCCAGGCACGCCACCACGTCCTCGGCGGTGCCGGGCTCGCCGCGCAGGAACCAGCCACGCAGCCCGACGGCGTGGGCGACGGAGACCGCCTCCGCGGTGCTCATGACCGCGGACAGCCTGTCCATCGAGTCGCCGCGCGCAGTCTCCCCGGTGCGCAGCTCGCGGAACGTGGTCACCAGCACCTCGAGGACGTCCCGCCGGGGCTCGGCGGTGACCCCGGAGCGCCGCAGCAGCGCCGACGACTCGGCCTCGACCAGGGCCAGCTCCGTGGAGAAGTCGGCGATCGGGAAGACCGTCTCGAAGTTGAAGCGCCGCTTCAGCGCGGAGCTCATGTCGTTGACGCCGCGGTCGCGGGTGTTGGCGGTGGCGATGATGTTGAAACCGTCGCGGGCGAAGACCATCGCCGCCGGCCCGGTCAGCTCCGGGATCGCCAGCACCCGGTCGGACAGCGGGGACAGCAGGCAGTCCTGGACTTCGAGCGGGCAGCGGGTGATCTCCTCGAAGCGGACCGTGCGGCCCTCGGCCATGCCGCGCAGCAGTGGCGCGGGCACCAGCGACTGCGTCGACGGGCCGTCGGCGACGAGCAGCGCGTAGTTCCACGAATAGCGGATCTGGTCTTCGGTGGTGGCGGCGCCGCCCTGGATGGTGAGCATGGAGTCACCGCTGACCGCCGCGGCGAGCAGCTCGGACAGCAGCGACTTGGCCGTGCCGGGCTCGCCCACCAGCATCAGCCCGCGGCTTGTCGCGAGGGTGATCAGGGCGCGGTCGATCAGCGAGGGGTCGCCGACGAACTTGCGGCTGACGCCGAGCTTGCTGTCGCCGACGACGAAACGCCGGGCCGCCTGCACGCTGAGCACCCACCCGGGCGGGCGCTCGGCGGTGTCGGCCTCTCGCAGCCGGGCCAGCTCGTCGGCGTAGCGGACCTCGGCGGGCGGCCGCTGCACCCGGTCGGCGGGCTCGGTGACCTCAACAACCGAGCCAGCCCCGAAACCAGCCGGCCCAAAGCCGGAGCCCGCCCGACCAGAGCCAGAGCCCGCCGAACCGGAGCCCGACGCCCGCGAACCGGCCGGACCGGCAGCGGACGGACCGGGGGTGGTCGGACCGGCAGCGGTCGGACCGGGGGTGGATGGGGTGGGGCTCATGCGGTCAGCTCCGTGAGGTCGCGGATGATCTCGGATGCGGCGATCGGGTCGAGCCGGTTCAGCGGGATCTGGCCCTCGGTGTTGTTGCTCCAGCGGTTGCCGGTGCCGTCGCACAGGAAGATCATCTCTAGTTCCTGCTCCGGGAAGACCTCCATCGCGCCGACCGCGATGCCGGGGTCCAGGTCGATGACGACCTCCTGGCGCGGGCCGACGACCAGCTCGATGCGGCCCTGGATGCCGGCGTCCTGCGGGGTCTCGCGCCGCCAGCCCTTGCGTTCGAGGCCGATCACCCGCCCGGTCGGCACCGTGCGGCCCTCGAAGCGGGTCAGGCGGGAGGTCGCGGCCTCCTCCGCGGTGAGGCTGAAGGTCTCGCGGCTGAGCTGCGCGAACGGTTGCAGGATCTCATAGTCGGCGAAGACCTCGACCCAGTCGGCCAGGCTGTCGCCCAGGTGCAGCGGGTGCGCGACCCCGACGCGCGCGTCGGCGACGAGCTGGGCCTGCTCGTCGTGCGCGTCGGAGAACGACCTGTCCTCGGCGACCCGGATCGCCCCGATCCGTTTGTCCTGCTCGTCGTAGACGGCCCAGACGAGGCGCCGGACGATGTGCCAGAGCAGCGGGTGGGCGACGAACAGCTGCCGGAACTCGGCACCGGTCCAGCGCCGGCCGGTGACCATCGCTCGTTCGAGGCGGCGGATCTGGTCGGCGGCGACCGTGCGGACGTCCTTCTTCAGCGCCGCGAACTGCTGGTAGGCCGCGGGGGCGAGCGCGGCGTCGTCGCGGGCTCCGGGCTTCGGCAGGGCCTTGAGGCGCTTGCCCGCGCTGTCGGCGACGTATGGGCGCAGTTGCTCGTCGAAGCCGACCGTGAACTGCCGGGGGCCGTAGTCGAGGACCATGCTGCCGGCGGCGTCGAGCCCGAACTGGGGCACCAGCCGGTCGGCGAGCTGGTCGGCGCTGAGCCCGAGACCGGCGGCGACCTCGTCCATCTTCTGATTGGCGGCGGCCTTGAGGCCCTTGAACTTCGCCCGCTGAGCGATGCCGTGCAGGTGCATGAGGGCGACGTCCGTGCCGATCCGGGCCAGCACCTGGACGCCGGTGACCGCCCGCGCGTGCCCGCCCTCGCCGGGCCAGGCCAGGATCAGCGGGGTCAGCCGGCGCACGGTCTCGTCGTCGCCGACCACACCCAGCGTCTCGAGAGTCCAGCTTTCCTTGCTGTCGCCGCCCGAGGTGTGCCAGCGCTGGAAGAGCCCCCAGGCGAACTCGGCGAGGCTGGCCGGCTCGCAGGCCTGCCGGACGATGTCGACCCCGGCGTAGGGGGTGCCGGACCTGCCGAGCGCGAGCACCATCACCAGGTTGCTGACCGCCTCGGCGGGCAGGGCGCCGGCGCCGTCTCGCAACAGCACCGGCGGGAGCAGGCCCGGGACGGCCCAGGCGGGCATCGCCGGGAGCTTCGCCGGCAGCACGGTCAGCGGATCGGTCTCCAGCAGGGTCTGGATGGCCGCGGCGGCCGCCTCGCCGTAGCCTCGTGCGGCCGCGCGCACCGTCTCGGTGTGCCCGTCGGCGTGCAGCGTGAGCAGCGCCTGCTCGGCCTGGCGACGCGGGACGCCGGCCTTGTCGAGCGCGGGCGGCACCAGCGCCCGCGCTGCCTCGGCGGGGTGGCGCCGCAGCCAGGTGAGGGCTGTCCCGCGGACGGACTTGAGCCGCGCGTATGCGTCCGCCATCAGGACCGCGACCTCGGGGGCGGCGAAGGGCAACAGCACCGACGCCATCTCCGCGGTGTTGCGCTTGACCAGCTCCAGCGCCGCCGGCAGCGCGTCGATCTCGAACCGGGCGGCGACGACCCGCATCCACGAGGCGGCCTGCCAGGTGTCTTCGACGCGCCACTTCGCCAGCAGCGGACGGGCGAGCTCCTCAGGTGCGCCGGCGAAGAACTCGGACGGCTCGTACCAGGCGGCGGTGCCGGCGGCGATCGACTTGCCCACCTCTTCCCAGTCGAGCGGACCTTCGGAGAAGCGGGGATAGGGGGTCTGACGCCAGGCCTCCCGCTCCCCGTCGAGCCAGCTGACCGAGGGCGCGCCGGTGTCGGTGAGGCCGGTGATCACCACAGGCTTCACGGGCCGTCGCGGCTTGTCCCACGGTGGATCGAGCAGCAGCGGCGGCACGGCCGACAGCGGCGCCGGGACGACCGCCGCGGCCTGCTCGCGGATGGTCTCCACCCGTTGCCGCGCCGCGGTGCTGAGCAGCGGCAGGGCCTCCTCGACGATCCGCGGATGGGTCAGCACGTGGGAGCGCAGCAGGTCGGCGACGATGGGCTTGGCGGCGCCCTCGGCGAGGAACCGCAGCGCCCGCGCCGGATAGCGGCCGGCGGCATCGAGCAGGGCGGGCGGGACGTACTTGACGTCGATCCGGTCGACCAACCCGCGCATCGCCTCGTCGCTGGGCAGCGCCGCGAGCAGGGACAGCAGCCGCCGTTGGCCGTCGGCCCACTCGATGTCGTCGAACCAGTGGAACAGGGCCGGTGCCGCGCCGACGCCGACCCCGTCGATCATCGTGGTAAGCGTCTCGATGGAGCCGGCAACGGGATAGGAACTGGTGATCGCGGCGAGAGCCGTCACCTGATCCGGCGTGCCGGCCGCGTTGAGCAGCCCGGTGGCCCGGGACTCGTCTCCGTCGGCGAGCGCGGTCGCGACGTCCTCGGCGACCCATTCGAGCTGGGCGGGCGCCAGCAGCGACGTCGCCGCCCGCGCGTAGGCGCCGGCCGCCCGGTAGGGCGTGAGGGCCTCGATCACCTCGGCATATTCCTCCTCGGTGGCGGCGGCGAGGGCAGCCCGGACGCGCAGCACGGTCGCCACCGCCGGATCGCCGTATGAGTTGCGGCGCTGCTCGCCGACGCGGATGAACCGGACGCCGAACAGCTGGTTGTTGCCTGTCCGGGCGCCGGGCGGGAGGCCGTCGTCGAGCTTGAGGGTCATCAGCTCGACCGCGGCCTCGGCGGCCAGCCTCAGGCCACGCTCGGCGATCCAGAGGTCGGCGAAAGCGACGAACTTGTCCCGCGCGTCCCAGTTGCCGAGAGTCGCGGCGGCGGCGACGGCGGCCGCACCGAGGGCGGGGGCCTGCGGATCGCCCTCGAGCCAGGCCATCGCGGCCCGGGCCACGGCCGGGTCGGTGGCCGGCGCCTCGAAGACCTCGGCGATCCCGCCGGGTCTGTCCATGAGCTGGTCAGTGGCCGCGCGCGCCGCGGCGTCGGGCACGAACCGGCCGAGGCCGCTGCTGCCCCGCCGGGCGGAGCGGTGCCGGCGCCACGCGGCGGGAAAGACGAAGGACTCCTCGTCGGGGGGAGCGTGCTCGGTGGGGGCGGGCGGCGTCGGCGCTGGTGTGCGGGAGGGGGACGCTGGTGCGGTTGGGCCGGTCGTCTCGCCGTACCCTTTCCGGGTTTTCTCCGCGATCAGCTTGCCCTCGTGGGTCGCGGCCTCGGCCGCCGAATCGAAGGTCTTGACCTTGGTCTGACCGGTCGTGCCGACGCGTCCCCAGCGGACCGTCACCTCGCTGCCGTCCTGGTCGATCTCCCAGAACTTCGCCGACGCACCGTCGAGCAACTCGAAACTACGCATGTGACACCTTTGTCAGGGGACGCGGAACGGCCCGGGCCCGACCGCGTTCGTCGATACCGGTGCGAGGCACGTTAGCGATCCGGTACGACAAAATCACGGGATGACGAGACCGGTAGTCGGCGTTGGATTGATCCTGGTAGATCCGGAGGGCCGGGTGCTGCTCGGTCGCCGGGTAAAGGCCGGCGAGGCGCCGACCTGGTGCCTGCCCGGCGGCCATGTCGAGGGTGGCGAGACCATCGAGCAGGCCGCCGCCCGCGAGGCCGCCGAGGAAGCCGGCATCGACGGCACCCGGCCCGAGGTCATCGCGATCGGCGTGCGGACCGCGGGCAGCGGCCTGACCGCGGCGGCCGTGGCGACGTGGCCCGGCATCCCGCCGCGGGCGCTGGAGCCCGACGTCCTGAACGACTGGGGCTGGTATGCGCCGGACGACCTGCCGGATCCGCTCTATCCGCCGTCTGCCATGAGCCTCACCGTCTGGCGTGGCCTGCCCCCGCCAGACGGCTGGCGCGTCTATCCGGTCTCCTGATCGGTTCCGCCGCGCAAGAAGCCCGGGACGGCTCCAGCGAGCCGTCCCGGGCGAAGGTGGAGCTACGGCTGACTACGCGGGCTGTCCGGCGCCAGCGTGTCGATGAACTCGTGCGGGTCGTGCACCTCGGTGGTCCGGCGGGCGGCATCGGCCTCGGCCGCCAGCGCCTTGGCCGCACCGGCCGGATCGACGCCGGCCCGCTTCGCGGCGGCGACGACCTGGTTGTACGCCCCTTCCGCGAAGGCGTACGCGGCGCGGTAGTCGTGCCGCGCGAACGCCTTCGTGGACAGGCCCAGCAGGACGTCGGCCGCGCGGAGCTGACCGCGGGCCTTCGACGCCTTGGGCGCGGCCAGCACGTCGGCGGCCAGCCGGTTCGCGGCCTCGTGGTACGCCGCGGTCAGGAACCGGTCGCTGTTGTCCCGGTCGAACTGGCTGAAGTCCCAGTTGACGTCGATGTAGCTCATCATCGAGTTGCTCTCGTCGCCGGCGTTGGCGAACAGGAACGGGCCGCCCGGCGAGTAGTCCACCCCGGTCTCACTGTCGTAGCCGTCGTGCGGGTGGCTCATGCCCAGGTGGTGGCCGACCTCGTGGATCTGGGTGGTGGTCAGGCCGTAGCCGGAGGCGACCACCTCCGGGGAGATGAAGCTGAAGACTCCGGTCTGGGTGCCGTCGACGTAGTTGTCGTCGGCGAAGCCCAGCGCCGGCACGCCGACGCCCGCACCCACGGCGTAGTTGAACATCGGCACCTCGTAGTCGACCCGGCCGGCGTCGTCCTTGGTCCGCTCGAGGTTCTCCCAGTTGTAGAGGTACAGGTTCGCGAACGCCGGATATCCCGAGCCGGGATAGCAGCTCTCGTCGGTCAGCACCCCGAGGTAGCACTCCTCGGCCCTGGCGTCGTAGGGCAGGTCCTGGTTGTCGAAGTCCAGCCGGTTGCGCCAGCGCAGCTCGGAGAGCTCGTCGACGAGCAACTCGGGGGTGATGTACTGCTCGGAGGCGTTGACGCCGGGCCAGCCCTCGTAGGTGTTGCTGTCGAGGTTGAGCGACTTCGGCGGCTTGGCCGTCGGCAGTTCCACCGGGTAGAGCGGCGACGAGGTCATCAGCAGGTTGATCGCGACGTAGCGGGTGATCAGCCCGAGGTCACCGGCCAGCGCCCCGGGCGCCCGGAAGCCGCCGGCGGTGTATTCCCAGGTCGGCGGCATCCGGTAGTCGACGACGCCGTCGCCGTCGAGGTCCGGGTTGTCGACGTCGTAGTTGCTGGTCCACGACTCGGGGCCGGCGGACAGGTCGTGGAACCAGACCCGCCGGGTGCTGCCGAGACCGGTTTCCTCGTCGTCGGCGGTGGTGCCACCCCAGGCGATGATCTTGCGGCTGTCCCGCTCCTTGCCGAAGTCGTATCCGGTGTCGGGGTCGGGCTCGCCGATCTTGGTGTAGACGTGGAACTTGAAGTCGGAGCGGCCGTGCCAGTTGATGAAGAAGATCGTGTTGCGCCGGGTGTCGACACCGGCGGGCGGGTGGTACGCCAGCCACTTCTCGACGCTGGGCGCGTCGATGGTGTGGTTGGAGGTGATGTCCTTGACGTTCTTCTGCTGCGCGTTGTACTCGGTCTGGTACTGCGTCAGCGGCGCGGGCTTCGCCAGCCGGCCGAGCTGCTTGAAGAACTTGTCCTCGTAGGACTTGTTGCTGTAGCTGACCTTGTAGTCGTAGGTGTAGGTGATGCCGAGCTTCTCGGTCAGGCCGTAGAACTGCCGGTAACGGACGATGGGCTCGTACTTCTTCGGCAGGCCGGAGAGGTAGGCGGCCTTGCCGACCTGGTTCGGCTCATAGCCTAGGAAGACCACGTTGACGGGCACCTTCTCGGTCAGCCTGGGCTGGCCGCCGGGGTGCAGATAGGTGTAGGAGGACTTCGGTGCGGCTCCCGCGGCTCCCGCGGATGCCCCCACCATCGCCGTAATCAGCGCAACAACGAGCGCGGCTCTCCGTCTCATGTGGCCACGCTGCCATTCAGCGGACGCACAGTAAAGATTTACGCAGGTACAAGCGTCACTCCCGCACCGGGCCCGGCCCATCCGAATTGCCGTCCTTTGCGGGACGGGCGATCTAAACTCTGCGGGTGGCGAAGTATTTCGACGTACATCCGGACAATCCGCAAGCACGGGCCATCGCCCAGGTGGGCCGCGTCCTGCGCGACGACGGATTGATCGCGTATCCAACCGACTCCTGTTACGCCCTGGGCTGCCGGATCGGTAACGCCAAGGGCCTCGACCGGATCCGGGAGATCCGCCACCTGGGCAGCGACCACCACTTCACCCTGATCTGCCGCGACTTCGCGCAGCTCGGCCAGTTCGTGCAGATCAACAACGCGGTCTTCCGGGCGGTCAAGGCCGCGACGCCCGGCAGCTACACCTTCATCCTGCCGGCCACCCGGGAGGTGCCGCGCCGGCTGCTGCACCCCAAGAAGAAGACCGTCGGGGTACGCATCCCGGAGCACGCGGTGACCAGTGCGATCCTGGCCGAACTGGGTGAACCGCTGCTGTCCAGCACGCTGCTGCTGCCGGGCGAGGAGGAGCCGCTCACCCAGGGCTGGGAGATCAAGGAGCGGCTCGACCACGTGGTGGACGCGGTGATCGACTCGGGCGAGTGCGGCACGGTGCCGACCACGGTGATCGACCTGTCCGGCGGCGAGCCGGAGATCCTGCGGGTCGGCGCGGGCGACCCGTCCCGCTTCGAGTAGCCGGGAAACCGCGGGCGGATTGTCGGTGCCCGGCGATACAGTGCGATCCGCTGCCGTCGTCGGAGGAAACCATGTATCTACCCGTGCCGGCCCAGGTGGATCTGGGTGCGCTGGACCATGAGGTGCTGCACTTCTGGCAGGCCAACAGCATCTTCCACCGCACCCTCGAGCAGTCCGCCGGCCGCCCCGAGTGGATCTTCTACGAGGGCCCGCCGACCGCGAACGGCCGGCCCGGCACGCACCACATCGAGAGCCGGGTCTTCAAGGACCTCTTCCCTCGATACCGGACCATGAAGGGCTTCCACGTCGCCCGCAAGGCCGGCTGGGACTGCCACGGCCTGCCGGTCGAGCTCGCGGTGGAAAAGGAGCTGGGCTTCACCGGCAAGCAGGACATCGAGGCGTACGGCATCGCCGAGTTCAACGTCAAGTGCCGCGAGTCGGTCACCCGGCACACGGACGCGTTCGCCGAGCTC
>NZ_QHHV01000509.1:0-2075 GCF_003947245.1 Actinoplanes sp. ATCC 53533
AGGTCATGAACGCGATGTACCCCGATCGGTACACCGACCCCATGAGCTGGTTCACCAGCCGCGGTGGCACCCATACCCGCTCGGAGTCGCCCGCGGAGGCCGTGGCCGCCATCCGCGACATGCTCAAGTTCCGCCGCCCCAGTGCCACACTGTTTCTTGTCGTCGACGAGGTGTCCCAGTACGTTCTGTCCAGTAAGGACCGCGTGGATCGGTTGCGCGCCTTTGCGACCGCGATGGGCTCCACGCTTCACGGCAAGGCATGGCTGTTGGCACTTGGGCAGCAGAAGCTTGACGAGGAGGCGGACGACTCCTTCCTGGTGTGGGCCAAGGACCGCTTCCCTTCGAAGCTTCGTGTCCACCTCGCCGCCACGAACATCCGCGATGTCGTCCACAAGCGGCTCCTGCAGAAGCGGCCCGAGACCGAGGGACAGCTGCGCACGCTGTTCGAGCGCTACCGGCCCGACCTCAAGCTGTATGCCTATGGTTGCGAGTCGGTGACCCCGGAGGAGTTCGTCGAGGTCTACCCGATGCTGCCCGGGCAGATCGACCTGATTCTGCAGATCACTACTGCCCTGCGTACCCGTTCAGCCCGTGCCCAAGGCGACGACCAGGCCATCCGCGGCCTGCTCCAGTTGCTCGGCGAACTTTTCCGCGATCAGAGGCTCGCGGAACAGCCGATGGGGACGCTCGTGACCCTCGACCGGATCTACGAGGTGCAACACACCGCGCTCGATTCTGACGTACAAGCATCGATGGCCCGCGTGTTGAGCCAGTGCAGCGGCGATACGGATGGGCTGTTGGTGCGAGCGGCCAAGGCAGTGGCGCTGCTCGAACTCATTCAGGACACTCACGCCACCGACGCGAAACTCGTGGCACAGTGCCTCTACGACCGAGTCGACCGTGGGAACCATGCCGCCGCTGTGACCGGAGCCTTGGAGGAACTGCGGCGCAGGAATCTTCTCGGGTATTCGGAACGACACGGCTACAAGATCCAATCTTCGGCCGGCGAGGAATGGGAGCGTGAGCGCCGCGACGTCGGCGTCACGCGCGAATCTGTCAGCGAGATCGTCCAGGAGGCGCTCAAGTTCCTCCTCGCCACGCCGGACCGTCCACGACTGCAGGGACGGCCATTCCCCTGGGCGGGGCAGTTCTCCGACGGTCGACGTACCGATGACGTCTCCATCGCCGACCCACGCGACGACGCTGCGCTCCGGGTCGACCTTCGGTTCCTGGTTCGCGACGAGCGCACCGAAAGCACCTGGGTCAAGAGAAGCGGCGAGAGCGCACTTTACGACCGCCTCGTCTGGCTGTGCGGCGACAGCGAGAACGTGGACCAGCGTGCACGGGAGCTTTACCACTCACGAGCCATGATCAAGAGGTACAAGCCGCGCCGCGACTCGTTGAATCCCGCTCGCAAACTCCTGCTCCAGCAGGAGGAGAACCGGGCCGAGGACCTCGAGAAGCTCGTTCGGGACACCATCGAGACATCCTGGATGACCGGAAAGATGTACTTCCGAGGTCGGGCCATCTCGCCCCAGGAACAAGGCGCGTCATTTGCCGTAGCGATCCACGCAGCGGGCACCCGGGTGTTGCCGGAGCTATTTCGACACTTCATCGCGACTCAGATTCAGCCATCTGAATTGCTTCAACTCGTTGACGCCGAGCTCTCGGGCCTTTCACCCAAGTTCCTCACCGGCGATCTCGGCATCTTTGACCTCGACTCCGGACGCTACGTTCCGACGTGCAGCGGCGTCGTGGCGCGCCGCGTCCAGGAGCACATCGAGTCCGAGGGCGGGCTCGGTGGGACGACGATTCTCGCCCATTTCGGCGGCCCGCCATACGGCTACACTGCAAACGTCGTGAAGGCATGTGTCGCGGGTCTGCTCCGCGCCAGCAAGGTGCGGCTCCAACCCGACGGCGGAAATGAAATCACCGCCATTCGGGACGCGGGCGTGCGCGACCTCTTCGACAAGGATCGCGCATTTCGCCGTACAACGATCTTCCCCGCCGGCCAGGACGACATCGGCCCCCAAACACGAGCCCGTATCTGCAGGTTCTTCGAGGAGCGCCTTCAA
>NZ_QHHV01000510.1:0-1890 GCF_003947245.1 Actinoplanes sp. ATCC 53533
CGAGGTGGACGTTGGCGCGGCTGAGCCCGGCGAGTTCACCGAAGCGCATGCCGGTGTAGGCAGCGGTGATCACCAGGGCGTGGGCATGGAGGTTCGGCATCCGGGCGGCCAAGCACCGGACTTGATCCGGGGTGGCAGTCGGACGGGGCTCATCGGGCCCATCTCGCAGCCGCAGACGCGCGGTCGGGTCAAACAACAGGTAGTGCTCGTCGATGGCCTCCCGCAGCACGAGGCCCAGCACGGTAATGACGCTGCGCACGGTGACCGGCGCCAGCCGGCCGGACAGGGAGCGGGCGAACGCCTTCACCTCGATGCGGGTGATCGCATCGAGGCGATGACTGCCGAACACGGGCAGGATGTGGCAGCGCAACATCGACTCGTATTTCGCGAGGGTGGCCGCACCGGCCAGGTGCACGGGCAGCCAGGTGGCCGTCCATTCGGTGAGAGTTGGCGGCGGCGCGCCGATCCGGAGCTTCATCGCCCGGTTGAGATGATCGAGCCGCTGGACGCGGGCTTGCGCGGCTTCCGCCGTGTCGTAAGTGCCGTCGGTCATCAGCCGACCCGCATGCCGGTACCGCAGCACCCGGTAGCGCTCATGGTGTGGTTCTGCCCAAGCCATGACCCCTCCAAATGTCTCGGGATTGATGAGGGTGTGCCTGGCTACAGCTTGCGGGAGGCACTACAGCCGTTCACCGAGATCCCGACCTCAAACACAGCTAGGCTCGACGACCGCCGACACGACTGCGGTTCCCGGCTTCGGAGACTTCAGAAATCACGAAACCAGGAACTTGAACGGTGTACGGGTGATCATGAAGTTGCGTGACCGCCTACGCTGCGCGCCAGGTCCTCGATCAGCGACGTGGCCGGGGACGAGGCGGGCCTCGATGACTTTCTGACCGCAGTGCTGCGGGAAGACCCAGATGACGGCACGGCCGCCGCGCCGCTCGGTGTCCACCTGACCGCCGCCGGCTGGCGGGTTCCCAGCGAATTCCGTGCGCAATACGTAAGCGATCGCAGGTTCACCGAGCTCGACGACTCGCTCCGCAAGGGCGAGCGCGTCCTGGTCGACAGCGCCGCGCGGAATCCGATGGATCCCGCGGTATAGACGGCCCGGATGCCGACCGCGGGGGTTGCAGCCACATGAACGTCGCGGCGGACCTGCCCACCACCGCGCAGGATGCGCTGCCCGTCCCGGCATCTACTGCCCGATGAACACCACCTCGGGAAGTACAGCGGCAGGTGAGGATCGAAGCGACGGCTCTCCTACAGCACTGCTCCCCCGACCGCCTGACGCCGCGTCGACGACCTTCGTCACCATATGTAACCGAGCCAAGCGGGCAGCAGCATGATCACGTTTACGGATCTGCCGATATAAGTGCGTTCGATCAGCCCGAGGTGTACGTCGGTCGCATATTGCGAGGCACTTGGCGGGAATCGGCCCAGGGCCATTGCGTGTTCGGCGGTTGCAGGCTTGAGCTGGGATGACGTGGGGTGTTTGACCTCTGTGGAGGTGCCCGGGGCGGGTGAGATCGCCTAGGTGATCATGGGAGTTCTCACGCTTCCAGACACTTCGAGGACCTCACCCGCGATGTCAGCATGCCCGATACCGGTACTGTCCGCAGTTGCTACCCCCTCCGACACGCCAGTCCGCCCGGTAACCGAGGGTGAACAGGCCGGTTTGCTGCGAGCGTTGGCAGTGGTGCCGGATCCGCGCAGCCCGCGTGGGCTGCGTTACCCGCTCGCCGGGCTCTTGGCGGTCGCGGTGTGCGCGGTGCTGGCCGGGGCTACGTCGGTGGCCGCGATCGCGGACTGGCTGCACGATCTGGACGACATCGCCCGAGCCCGGCTCGGGTTCGTTCGGGGTATGCCGGCCACGACCACGATGTGGCG
>NZ_QHHV01000511.1:0-1700 GCF_003947245.1 Actinoplanes sp. ATCC 53533
AGCACGCCCTCGGCGATCGGCTTGCTGACCTTGCGCACGCCGTCCAGGTAGATGGTCTGCACGTCGGCCGTCACCGACATGACGACGTGGTGCCACTCGTTGTTGCGCACGTCGCCGGGCACCGTCATCGGGCTGGGCGTGGCCGAGGTGGTCTTGAACTGGCCGCGGAGCTGGCCGCTGGTGTCGATGTAGAGCAGCGGCACACCGGTGGTCGGCGTCTGGTCGACCGCCTTGTCCTGATAGCCCAGGAGCGGGCCGCCGGACTGGGTGCCGGAGATCTTGAACCACATCTCGACCGCGGTGTCGCGGCTGCGCTTCACGATGCCCTTCGGCAGCTCGACCACCGAGGTGTTGCCGTTGAACAGGGCCGCGGTGTTGTCCGTGCCCGCCAGGGCGCCGGCCTCCTCGAACGTGACGTTGCGGGCCACGCCGGCGTCCTTGCCGAGGTTGTTCAGGATCTCGCTGCCGACCGCCGAGGCTTCCTTCTTCTCGCCGAAGCGCCAGTAGGAGTCCGGGTCGCTGTCGAGCACTCCGCCTCGGTAGTGCGAGCCGTCCGCGTACGAATACGTCGTGCAGGACACGATGCCCGGCGAGCACACCTTGGTCAGCTTGTCGCCGTCGTACTGGTAGGTCCAGGTGAGCTGGCGACCGCCGACCGCCTCGGTGGAGACGCTGGTGACGTGTCCGGCCGCGTTCCAGCCGAGCGTCAGGGACCGGCCGATGCTGTTCTGGGCCAGCTTGGCCTGCATCTTGGCGATCCGGCCGTTGGTCACGTCGGGGAAGAACTCCACTGCCCGGTCGAACTTGTCCTTGATCCGGACGAGCCGGCCACTGGGCGCACCGTTGAACTGGTAGACGTTGGCGGCCGAGTCCTTGAGGTTGAACAGGCCCAGGGCGCTGTCCCAGCTCAGCTGCGCGTTGCGGCCCAGCGGCGCGGCGTACGTGTTGTCGGCGTTCTTGCCGAACCGCACCTGCTGCCCGTCCGGGTAGGTGACCAGGACGTTGCCGGAGCCGTCGGCGTCCGCGACGACCTTCATGTCGAGCTGGCTCATCCAGCCCGTGCCGAACGCCAGGTCGGTGCGCGGGTCGAGGCTGTTGTAGGTACGCACGATCTTGAGTGGCGGCCCGGCGATGGCGACCGTCGCGTCCACCGCGCCGGTGCTGAAGTTGCCGAGGTCGGGGTCGAAGTCGCGATCGGTGCTGCCGAACGGCGCGTTGGCGATCCGCGACGTGATCTCAGGCTGTGGTACGGCGGTGATCAGGGTGGCGTAGTCGGTGGCGACCTCGGTGGCGTTGTCCTTGACGAACGCGCGCCAGAGGTAACTCGTGCTCCACTTGAGCTTCGCGGCCGGGATGGTGAACGCCTGCTTGGCCTGGTATGCCGTCGTCGTGCAGCCGGTCGGCTTGCCGTCCGCGGCCACCGCGCAGTACTCGAACTTGTACGACAGGGTCGTCTTGGGCGGCGCGTCCAGGTCGGTCGCCTGCGCCCAGAGCTGCGGGGTCAGGACCGGCGACTGGTAGCCGTTCGGCGGGAACAGGTCACCGATGACCGGGGCGATGTTGTCCACCCGCAGCGCGATCCGGGCGGGCGCCACGCTCTCGTCGGTGAAGACCACCTTGCCGTTGGCCGTGGCCATGGTGAAGTCGATCAGGTATTCACCGATGGGCAGCGCCTGGATCGTCGCCTCGATGGTCGCCGA
>NZ_QHHV01000512.1:0-1737 GCF_003947245.1 Actinoplanes sp. ATCC 53533
CGACCTGTGCTGGCGCTCGAACAACGCGACACTGTCGTTGGCCGGCAACAGCACCGAGCTGGTCTATGAGAGTGGGAAGGGATGGCACTCCCGCACTGAGGACGGCTCGAAGATCGTGCGGCTGACCGGTGCCGACAACGGCGACCAGGACGGTGAGCACTGGAAGGTCACCACGACCGACGGCACCCAGTACTTCTTCGGTCGTAACAAGTTGCCGGGTGAGACTTCCGAGACCAACTCGGCGTGGACCGTGCCCGTCTACGGCAACCACGCCGGCGAGCCCGGACACGCCACGACGTTCTCCGACTCGCGCGAGACCCAGGCCTGGCGGTGGAACCTCGACTACGCCATCGACACACACGGCGAAACCACCTCGTTCTGGTACAACAAGGAAGTCAACCAGTACGCGGCCGAGGCAACCGAAAGTAAGAACGTCTCCTACGTGCGCGGCGGCACACTGGCCCGCATCGACTACGGCACCTGGGAACGCAGCACCACCGACCGCTCCTACAGCGCCCTCGCCCAGGTCGTCTTCGACACCGACGACCGTTGCAAGTCCGATTGCGGCGAGCATGACGGAACGCATTGGCCGGACACCCCCTGGGACCAGGAGTGCAAGGCCACCGCCACGTCCTGCGAGGACTTCTCGCCGACGTTCTGGTCGACGAAACGCCTGGCGAAGGTCACGACCCGGTTCTGGGACACCACCAAGGCCACCCCGGCTTGGCAGGACGTCGATTCGTACACGCTGGCGCACAGCTTCCCGTCGCCGGGCGACGGCGAGCGGGGCGGCCTGTGGCTCGACTCGATCGTGCACGCCGGACACGTCGGCGGCACCGTGTCGTTCCCGCCGGTCACCTTCCTCGCCGACCCGAAACGCAACCGGGTCGAGACCGGAACGAACACCACGAACAACTGGCAGCGCCTGAGCAACATCTACACCGAGACCGGCGCCCGGATCCAGATCACCTACTCGCAGCGCGATTGCACCGAGAGCGACAAGCCGTCGTCGCCGGAGAACAACACGAGGCTGTGCTACCCGGTCATCACCCCGGATCCCTATGACCCGGACGGTCCGGACATCACTGAATGGTGGCACAAGTACGTCGTCGAACAGGTCTCCGAGACCGACGTGCAGCTCACGAACGGTCAGCAGGGACCCACCAAGAACACCTACTACTCGTACGGCGGAACGCCGGCGTGGCACTACGCCGACGACGACGGGCTCAGTAAGCAGAGCCGCAAGACGTGGGACCAGTTCCGTGGGTATGCGAGCGTCTCGACACAGGTCGGCGACGCGGAGAAGACCCTCACGACCACGACGTACATGCGGGGCATGCACGGCGACCGGAAGGCGAAAGCCGGCGGGACCACCACGGTCACCGTGCCGGCGTCGATGGGCTCCGAGACCGTGTACGACGAGGACCAGTTCGCGGGAATGGTCCGCGAACAAGTCGTCTACAACGGCACCACCGACAAACCGGTCAGCAAGACGGTCAACGTTCCCTGGCGTTCCACGCCGACAGCGTCACGCACCATCAACGGCGACACCGTCACCGCCCGCTACACCGGCACCAAGACCACCTACCAAGGGACCGCACTGGGTGTCAACGGCTCCCGCGGGTGGCGGGTGACCAGTTCCCGCAGCGAGTTCGACGACGACTACGGCGTGGCGACCTCGGTGCAGGACAACGGTGACACGTCGAAGTCCGGCGACGAGAAGTGCACCACGACGAC
>NZ_QHHV01000513.1:0-1778 GCF_003947245.1 Actinoplanes sp. ATCC 53533
CGGAGCGCAGGATTTCGCCGATGACCACGGAGTTGTAGACCGTCAGGCCAATCACCAGATACCAGAGGGTGTTCATGCTGACGCCGAACTCCGGGAGGCCGCGCGCCACGAAGAAGATGGTGATGACCACCGGCAGTCCGCGGAACACCTCGATGCACATCCGGGTGATCGCCGAGAGGAACGCGCTGAGACCGCGGAGCAGGTAGGAGGCCGGGGCGGCGAAACCGGTGAAGCGGCGCTTGTTGAGCTCCTTGAGCTGGATCCGCAGCACCGCGAGCAGGGTGCCGACCACCAGCGAGCTGACAATGGCCAGCACCGCGGCGAGCAGGGTGTTCTTGATGCCGACGAACAGCCGGTCCCAGACCTGGGAGAAGTTCTCGTTGCCGGGGTCGATCAGCGGACCCCAGAGGTCCATCGAGAACTGCCCCTTCTCGTCCAGGGGCAAATAGATCAGGAAGTACACCCCGGCGAGCACGATCAGCGTGCCGACGATGCTGAAGATCAGGGTCAGCCGGCGCTGGCGCGGGCCGGGAATGTCGTAGAGGACGGTCTGCTGGCTCATCGGGCCGCCACCGCCTGCCGCCGTTCGATCCGGTCGAGGAGGGCGCCCAGAGGCACAGTCATGATCAGGTATCCGAGTGAGATGCCGATGGCGACGGGGACGAACGCGTAACCCTCGGCGGAGGTGAGCTGGTCGGCCGTCTGCGAGAGGTCGCCGACGACGCCGAAGAAGCCGATCAACGCCGAGTTCTTGATCATTGCGATGATCACCGAACCGAGCGGCACCACCGAGGCCTTCCAGGACTGCGGAAGCACGACGTACCGCAGGTTCTGGCCGAAGGTCAGGCCCAGCGACCGGGCGGCCTCGGCCTGACCGGCCGGGACCGCGTTGACCCCCGAGCGCAGCGCCTCACAGACGAACGCCGCGGTGTAGAGGACGAGCGCGATCAGGCAGAACCGGAAGTACGGCAGGTCCGTGCCGAGCCGCGTGAAGATCGCGTCCAGCCCCGGAACCCGGAGGAAGTCGGCGTTCGAGCCGAGGGCCGGAAGAGCGAACACGGAGAAGAACATCACCACGGTCAGCGGCATGTTCCGGAAGACGGTGACGTAGGCGGTGCCGACCGCCCGCAGCGGCGGCACCGGGGAGATGCGCAGTACCGCCACGACGGCGCCCAGTATCAGGGCGCCGATCGCGGCGAGTAAGCAGATCTGAAAGGTGAGCCAGAATCCGCCCGCGAAGACGTCAAACTTGTCGATGAGCACATTCACGGGCTTGGAAATCCTCCCCGTCTCTCAGATCAGCTTCGTGGTATCAGTAGCGGTTGACGGTCGGCGCGGCGCCGAGCTCGGCGCCGAACTTGCCGGCGGTGTCGTCCCAGGCCTTCTTCCAGCTGCCGTCCTGGAACGACTTGTCCAGGGTGTCGTTGATGAAGGTCCGGAAGGCGGTGTCTTCCTTCTTGACACCGATTCCGTACGGCTCCTTGGTGAAGTTGTCGCCGGCCAGCTTGAACGACGCCTCATCCTTGGCGATGTAGCCGAGCAGGATGACGTTGTCCGTGGTGACGGCGTTGACCTGACCGCCCTTGAGGGCGTCGCGGCACTTGTCGTAGGTGTCGAAGAGCACCAGCTGGCTGCCGACGTCCTTCACGTGCTTCTTGATCTCCTCGGCCGGCGTGGAGCCGGTGACCGAGCAGACCTTCTTGGTGCCGTCCTTGAAGGAGTCCGGCCCGGTGATCGTGGTGTCGTCCTTCTTCACCATGATGTTCTGGCCGGCCTCG